>NZ_JBXASW010000011.1:0-139801 GCF_058809745.1 Variovorax sp. MPBD4-3 | reverse complement strand
CTTGCGCAGCGAAATAAAGGAGGAGCCCGAAGGGCGGGGGACATTCGCGGAGCAAGGTACCCCGTCGGCGTGAGCGCGCCCCGAACATACAGCGCGGCGAATCGAAAAGCAGACCCGCATGTCAGTGCGAGTGGCCTTGGTGGCCATGATGGCCGTGGTCATGATCATCGTGCGAGTGGTCGTCGAGCAGCTCCGGCGCGAGCACCAGCGGCTTCGGGCCTTTGCTGCTGCCATGAGCGTGGCCGTGGTCATGGTCATGGCTGTGGCCGCCACCATGCGAATGCTCGTGCGAGCCATAGGCACCGCCCTCGGGCTCGAACGCCTCCTCCACCGCCACGACGATCAGGTGCATCGACCGCAGCATGTCGGCCAGCACATGGTCGGGCTCGATCTTCAGGTGATCGGGCTTCAGTTCGATCGGAACATGCCGGTTGCCCAGGTGATAGGCCGCGCGCGTCAGGTCGAAGGGCGTGCCGTGGGCGGTGCAGTGCGTGATGCGCAGCACCGGCTGCGGCGCCGCGATCACGCGAACCAGGGAGCCGTCTTCGGCCACCAGCACATCGCCGCCCCGCACCGCCGTGCCGCGCGGCAGGAACACGCCGATCTGGCGGCCCTGCGAATCGGTGGCGTCGAAGCGGCTCTTCTGGCGGACGTCCCAGTCGAGCTCGATGGTGGCGGCGCGCTTGAGCAGCACGGGCGCGAGGCCGCGGCCCTGGGGCATGAGTTTGTTGGCGGTGAGCATGGTGGCTTGCGGCTCCAAATGAGGCGGATTAATATAACGCCTGTTATAACTTCTGTTCAACGGAGCGTCCCATGTCCGCCCTCAAACTGACCCAGATCGGTAACTCCGTCGGCATCATCTTGCCCAAGGAGGTATTGGCGAGCATGAATGTGGGCAAGGGCGATACCGTCTATCTCACGCAGGCCGCCAACGGCGGTGTGACGATCTCGCCGTACGACGACGAGTTCGAGCGGCAGATGGAAGCGGCGCGCCGCGTCATGAAAAAGCGGCGCAACGTCCTGCGCGAGCTTGCCAAGTGAGCGCGGCCAACCAGCAATGGGTCTGGCTGAATCTGGCCGTGATTCAGCTTGTCCATGAAGAGCAGCTCGCCGAGCACGGCGGCCCGGCTGGCGTGCGTGACGAGGGAATGCTCGCGTCCGCCATGGGTCGGCCGCAGAACCGCGCGATGTACGAGTCTCCCGACGCGGCCACGCTGGCCGCGAGCTACGCATTCGGCATCGCACGCAACCACCCGTTCGTCGACGGCAACAAGAGAACCGCGTTCGTCGCGATGGAGACCTTTCTCGGTCTCAACGGCTTCGAGCTCCTCGCGTCCGACGAAGACTGCGTGCTGAAGACGCTCGGCCTCGCGGCGGGGGAGATCGATGAAGACTCCTTTGCCCAGTGGATTCGCGAGCACCTCGCACAGCGCAGCGCCTGACATTCAGAACAGGAAATACCGCTGCGCCATGGGCAGCAGCTTCGCCGGCTCGCAGGTCAGCAGATGCCCGTCGGCGCGCACCGCGTAGGTCTGCGCGTCGATCTCCATCTTCGGCGTGTAGCCGTTGTGGATCAAGTCCTGCTTGCGCACGTTGCGGATGTTCTTCACCGCGCTCAGGTGCTTGCTCAGGCCGTAGCGCTCCTTGATGCCCGAGGCCAGCCCGGCCTGCGAGACGAAAGTGAGCGAGCTCCCGGCGAGCGAGCCGCCGTAGGCGCCGAACATCGGGCGGAAGTGCACCGGCTGCGGCGTGGGAATGGATGCGTTCGGGTCGCCCATCGCGGCCATCGCGATGGTGCCGCCCTTCAGGATGGTGAAGGGCTTCACGCCGAAGAAGGCCGGCTTCCAGACCACGATGTCTGCCCACTTGCCGACTTCGAGCGAACCCACCTCGTGCGCGATGCCGTGCGCGATGGCGGGGTTGATCGTGTACTTGGCGACGTAGCGCTTCGCGCGGAAGTTGTCGTTGCGCTCGCTGTCTTCCGGCAGGCTGCCGCGCTGCAGCTTCATCTTGTGCGCGGTCTGCCAGGTGCGGATGATGACCTCGCCGACGCGGCCCATGGCCTGGCTGTCGGAGCTGAACATGCTGATGGCGCCCAGGTCGTGCAACACGTCCTCGGCGGCGATGGTCTCCTTGCGGATGCGCGACTCGGCAAAGGCCAGGTCCTCGGCGATGCCGGCGTCGAGGTGGTGGCACACCATGAGCATGTCGACGTGTTCGTCGAGCGTGTTCACGGTGTAGGGCATCGTGGGGTTGGTGGAAGAGGGCAGGAAGTTGGCCTCGCCCACCACGCGCAGGATGTCAGGCGCATGGCCGCCGCCCGCGCCTTCGGTGTGGAATGCGCAGATGGCGCGCCCGCCCACGGCGGCGATGGTGTTCTCGACGAAGCCCGATTCGTTGAGCGTGTCGCTGTGGATGGCCACCTGCGTGTCGGTGGCGTCGGCCACGTCCAGGCAGTTGCTGATGGCCGCGGGCGTGGTGCCCCAGTCTTCATGCAGCTTCAGGCCGATGACGCCGGCCTCGATCTGCTCATGCAGCGCGCCCGGCAGGCTGGCGTTGCCCTTGCCGAGGAAGCCCAGGTTCATCGGAAAGGCGTCGGCCGCCTGCAGCATGCGCTCGATGTGCCAGGGGCCGGGCGTGGAGGTGGTCGCGAAGGTGCCGGTGGCGGGGCCGGTGCCGCCGCCGAGCATGGTGGTCACCCCGGAAGACAGCGCTTCTTCGATCTGCTGCGGGCAGATGAAGTGGATGTGGCTGTCGATGCCGCCGGCGGTGACGATGTTGCCTTCGCAGCTGATGATCTCGGTGCCCGGGCCGATGACGATGTCCACGCCCGGCTGCACGTCGGGGTTGCCGGCCTTGCCGATGGCGGCGATGCGGCCGTCCTTCAGGCCGATGTCGGCCTTGACGATGCCCCAGTGGTCGAGGATGAGCGCGTTGGTGAGCACCGTGTCGACGGCGCCCTGTGCCCTGGTGCGCTGCGACTGCGCCATGCCGTCGCGAATGGTCTTGCCGCCGCCGAACTTCACTTCCTCGCCGTAGCCGCCCGCGCGCAGCGTGTAGTCGGCCTCGACTTCGATCAGCAGTTCGGTGTCTGCAAGACGGACGCGGTCGCCCACGGTGGGGCCGAAGATTTCGGCGTAGGCACGCCTTCCAATGGTCGCCATCAGAGTTTCCCTTGAACCAGGCCGCGAAAGCCGTAGACGATGCGATCGCCCGAAAAATCGACCAGTTCGACCGTGCGCTGCTGCCCCGGCTCGAAGCGCACCGCGGCGCCCGAGGCGATGTTCAGCCGCATGCCGCGCGCGGCCTCGCGGTCGAAGCCGAGCGCGCCGTTGGTCTCGGCGAAGTGATAGTGCGAGCCGACCTGGATCGGCCGGTCGGCGGTGTTCTGCACCACCAGCGTGAGGGTGCGTCGGCCGGGGTTGAGCGTGTGCTCGCCGTCGTCGGTGAGGAGTTCGCCGGGGGTCATGGCCAGCCTTGTCTCAGATGGCTTGCGCCAGCAGCGCCGCGCCCAGGCCGAGCACCGCGGCGCCTGCCACGCGCGGCAGCCATGCGTTGGCATGGCGCAGCGCCCATCCCGCCGCGATGCCCGCCACGTGCAGCAGCACCGTGGCGCTGACCATGCCGGCCAGCGTGAGGGCCGCGCCTTCTTCGATCGCCAGTTCGTAGCCGTGGGCCACGCCGTGGAAGACGGCGAACACGCCGACCACGCCCATGGCCACCACCGCCGGCAGGCGCACGCGCGTGGCCACCAGCAGGCCCAGCACCAGCAGCGAGGCCGCGATCATCGGCTCGACCGCCGGCAGCTGCATGCCGGCCAGGCCCATCAGCGCGCCCACCAGCAGCATGCCCGCGAAGGCCAGCGGCGCCCAGAGCAGGTCGGGCCAGGCGCGGCGCGCGGCCAGCGCGCTCCAGAAGCCGACCGCGACCATTGCGGCCAGGTGGTCGGCGCCGGTCAGCGGGTGCAGGAAACCGGTGGTGAAGCCGTGATGCATGCCGCCGTCGACGCCGGTGTGGGCGCCGGCCGCAAGCGGCAGCAGCAAGGCGGCGAGGGCAAGGGTTCTGGAAATGTTGTGGCGCATGGAAAGTCCTTTTGTTCTTCGAGTTTCAGACGATGGGCTGGTGGACGGTCACGAGCTTGGTGCCGTCGGGGAAGGTGGCTTCGATCTGGATGTCCGGGATCATCTCGGCGATGCCGTCCATGACGTCGGCGCGGGTCAGCACGCTGCGCCCGTCGCTCATGAGTTCGGCGACGCTCTTGCCGTCGCGCGCGCCTTCCATCACGGCGGCGGAAATCAGGGCGATGGCTTCGGGGTAGTTCAGCTTCAGGCCGCGCGCCTTGCGGCGTTCGGCGAGCAGCGCCGCGGTGAAGATCAGCAGCTTGTCTTTTTCGCGCGGGGTCAGTTCCATGGGATTGGCATCGGGTGGCGGGGAGAGGCGGCCATTATGGGCAAGCTGGCTTCTTTGCAACAGTCGTGCCCTGTTCGCCAAAAGCCGTACGGATGGCATGAAAGATGCACCGAAACGGTGTGAACCCTGATGCCGTACCCACCACTCCCGACGACGCCCCCCAGCGCATCGTCAAGGTGCGGCGCGACTACAACAGCTGGGTCGCCAGCGAAACGCTGGAAGACTACGCCCTGCGCTACACCCCGCAGCGCTTTCGCAAGTGGTCCGAATGGCGGGTGGCCAACACGGCCTTCGGGGCGGCGTCGTTCCTTATCCTGGAGGCGGTGGGCGCCACGCTGCTGGTGCAGTACGGCTTTGCCAACGCCTTCTGGGCGATCCTGGCGACGGGGCTCATCATCTTCCTGGCCGGCCTGCCGATCAGCGTGTACGCGGCGCGCTACGGCGTGGACATGGACCTGCTCACGCGAGGCGCCGGCTTCGGCTACATCGGCTCCACGCTCACCTCGCTGATCTACGCGAGCTTCACCTTCATCTTCTTCGCGCTCGAGGCGGCGGTGATGGCCTATGCGCTGGAGCTGGCGCTGGGCATTCCGCCGGTATGGGGCTACCTGGTGTGCGCGCTGGTGGTGATTCCGCTGGTCACGCACGGGGTGTCGGCCATCAGCCGGCTGCAGCTGTGGACGCAACCGCTGTGGCTGCTGATGCTGGTGGTGCCTTTCGGCTATGTGCTGATGCGCGATCCTGGTGCTTTTGCGGGCATCGTGCACTACAACGGTGTCAGGCCGGGCACGCAGGGCTTCAATCTGCACCTTTTTGGCGCAGCGCTCACGGTCGGCATCGCGCTGATCACGCAGATGGGCGAGCAGGCCGACTACCTTCGCTTCATGCCCGCGCGCACCGCGGCCACGGCGCGCCGCTGGTGGGCCGGGGTGCTGGCCGGCGGTCCGGGCTGGGTGGTGCTGGGCGTGCTCAAGATGCTGGGCGGGGCGCTGCTGGCCTACCTGGCGATCACGCACATGGTGCCGGCCGATCGCGCGGTCGACCCGAACCAGATGTACCTCGCGGCCTACGAGTACGTGTTTCCGAACTACGGCTGGGCGGTGGCGGCCACGGCGCTGTTCGTGGTGATCTCCCAGCTCAAGATCAACGTGACCAACGCCTATGCGGGCTCGCTGGCCTGGAGCAACTTCTTCTCGCGCGTGGCGCACAGCCACCCGGGGCGCGTGGTGTGGGTGGTGTTCAACGCGCTGATCGCCTTCATGCTGATGGAGATGAACGTGTTCGAGGCGCTGGGCGACGTGCTGGGACTGTTCGCCAACATCGCCATCGCCTGGATGATGGCCGTGGTGGCCGACCTCGTCATCAACAAGCCGCTGGGGCTGTCGCCGCCGGGCATCGAGTTCAAGCGGGCGCACCTGTGGGACATCAACCCGGTGGGCGTGGGCGCGATGGCGCTGGCCTCCGTGCTGTCGATCACCGCGCACCTGGGCGTGTTCGGGCCGCTGGCGCAGGCGTTCTCGGCGCTGATCGCGCTCGGCACGGCGCTGGTGGCGTCGCCGCTGCTGGCGTGGGCCACGGGCGGCAAGTACTACCTGGCGCGCGGCTCGTGGGCGAACGGCGCCGTGGCCTTCGCGCCCGCGCCGGGCCCGCGCGCGGTGCGCTGGGCGAAGGTGGCGCACGACGACAGCTATCGCCGCCTGAAGGTGCAGCACTGCGTGATCTGCGAGCGCGAGTACGAAGGGCCCGACATGGCGCACTGCCCGGCCTACCAGGGCGCGATCTGCTCGCTGTGCTGCACGCTCGACGCCCGCTGCGGCGACCTGTGCAAGCCGCATGCGAGCCTGTCGGCGCAGTGGTCGGCGGTGCTGCGCTGGCTGCTGCCGCGGCGCAGCTGGCGCTACCTGGACACCGGGCTCGGGCATTTCCTGCTGCTGATGCTCATCATCGTGCCGCTGCTGGCGGTGGTGTTCGGCGTGCTCTACCAGCAGGAGCTGCGCGCGTTCGGCGAAGGCGCGCTGGAGCTGGCCTCGCAGGCCGACGTGGCCGCGGCGCTGGCGGGCGTGCAGAAGCTGTCTTTGCGCTCGGGCTTCCTGAAGGCCTACATGGCGCTGCTGGTCATCGCGGGCATCGTGGCGTGGTGGCTGGTGCTCGCGCACCAGAGCCGCAAGGTGGCGCAGGAAGAGTCGAACCGCCAGACGCACCTGCTGGTGCGCGAGATCGAGCTGCACCGCGAGACCGACCGCGCGCTGCAGGCGGCCAAGCAGGCGGCCGACGAGGCGCGCGAAGTGGCCGAGCACGCCAAGCTCGCGGCCGAACTCGCCAAGCAGGCCGCCGACCAGGCCAACCAGGCCAAGAGCCGCTACATCAGCGCCATCAGCCACGAGCTGCGCACGCCGCTCAACAGCATCCTGGGCTATGCGCAGCTGATGGGCGAGGACCAGTCGGTGCCGCCGCACCGGCAGCAGGCGGTGGCGGTCATCAAGCGCGGCGGGGAGCATCTGCTGTCGCTGATCGAAGGCACGCTGGCCATCGCGCACATCGAGGCCGGCAAGCTCACGCTGCATGCGCGGCCGATGCGCTTTGCCGACACGCTGCGCGAGCTGGCCGACATGTTCGAGCTGCAGGCGGCGGAGAAAGGGCTGCAGTTCCGCTTCGAGGCGGCGGGCCCCTTGCCGGAGGTGGTGCGCGCCGACGAGAAGCGCGTGCTGCAGATCCTCATCAACCTGCTGGGCAACGCGATCAAGTTCACGGCGGCGGGGCAGGTCACGCTGCGGCTGGCCTATGCGCGCGAATTTGCCTCGGTCGAGATCGAGGACACGGGCCCCGGCATGCCGCCCGAGGACATCGAGCGCATCTTCGAGCCTTTTGCGCGCGGCAACGCGGTGGGGGCCGCGGGCGCGTCGGCCGCACCGGGCGCGGGGCTGGGGCTCACCATCGCGAAGATGCTGACCGACCTGATGGGCGGCGAGATGAAGGTGCGAAGCACGCCGGGCGAGGGCTCGCTGTTCTGCGTGCGCCTGTTCCTGCCGCGCGTGCATGACACGGCGGCCGGCACCGGGCGGCCGGTGCCGGTGCAGCGCGCGCGGCGCGGCTACCAGGGACCGCGCCGCCGCCTGCTGGTGGTCGACAACGAGGAGGCCGACCGCGACCTGCTGGGCCATGTGCTCGCGCCGCTGGGCTTCGAGCTGCGCAGCGCGGCCAGCGGGCACGACGCGCTGGACCTGATCGCCGCCGGCTACCGGCCCGACGCGATGTTCGTCGACCTCGCGATGCCCGGCATCGACGGCTGGGAGACCATCCGCCGCGCGCGCAAGCTGGGGCTGACAGGGGCGTCGGTGGCCATCGTTTCCGCCAACGCCTTCGACAAGGGGCTCGACAACGACGTCGGCATCGCGCCCGAGGATTTCTTCGTCAAGCCGGTGCGGCATACCGAACTGCTCGACTGGCTGGAGCGCAGGCTGGGGCTGCAATGGACCGACACCGCCGCCGCCACGCCGGCCGCCGCAGTGCCGCCGCGCGCGTTGCAGGCGCCGTCGCTGCCTCGCCTGCGAGCGCTGGAGGAAGCGGTGAGCCTCGGCTACTTCCGCGGCATCATGAACCAGCTCGACGACATCGACGCCGCGCAGCCCGAATGCATGGCGTGGACCGAAGCCCAGCGCGTGCTGGCCCGGCAGTTCCAGTTCGAGGCCATGAGCCGCGCGCTGGCAGAGGCGGCAGTGAGCGCGCCATGACCACGACCAACCCTTCGAACCCGACCATGGAAACATCGCCGCTTGCCCGCACGCTGCGCGAGCAGCAGGGCGCCAACAGCGACCTCGTGCTGATCGTGGACGACGTGCCCGACAACCTCGCGGTGCTGCACGACGCGCTCGACGAATCGGGCTATACGGTGCTGATCGCCACCAACGGCGAACAGGCCCTGCAGCGCGCCGCGCAGGCCCGGCCCGACATCGTGCTGCTCGACGCGATGATGCCGGGCATCGACGGTTTCGAGGTCGCGCGCCGGCTCAAGGCCGATGCAGCCACGGCGCACATTCCCATCGTGTTCATGACCGGCCTGACCGAGACCGAGCACCTGGTGGCCGCGCTGGAGGCGGGCGGTGTCGACTACGTCACCAAGCCCATCAAGCCGAAGGAGGTGCTGGCGCGCATGAACGTGCACCTGCAGGGCGCGCGCCGCGCCCGTCAGGACGCGCAGCAGGCCGGCCAGGCGCGCAATGCGCTCGACGCCTTCGGCTACGCCAGCATCACGGTGAGGCTGCCCGAGGGCCGGTTGATCTGGCAGACGGCGCTGGCGCGCGACCTGCTGGAGCGCTACTGCGAGACCCGCGCGCCGGAGACGCCGCCCGCCGTGCTCGAGTGGCTGCGCAGGCATGCGCCCGATGCGCGGCAGCGCGGCATCGAGCCGCCGCCGCTGTCCATTGCGCAGGGCGCCGGCAGCCTCACGCTGCGGCTGCACCAGCAGACCGGCAGCGACGACGACGGCGACGAGTGGATGATCATCATGCGGGAGGTGTCCGGCACCGGCGTGATCGAGGCCATGAGCCTGAGCCTGAAGCTCACGGCGCGCGAGGCCGAGGTGCTCTACTGGGTGGTCAAGGGCAAGACCAACAAGGATATCGGCGAAATCCTGGGCAGCAGCCCGGCCACCGCCAAGAAGCACCTGGAGCGGGTGTACGTGAAGCTCGGCGTCGAGACGCGCACGGCCGCCGCGGGCGTGGCCATCAAGCGCATCCGGGAGCTGCAGCCGCAGTTCGAGATCTGAGCGCTTCGGCGGGGCCGGTTGCGCCGCGTCATGGCGTCGACTTTCGGCGTCCCTAGAATGGTTCGAGGGCCCCAGGCATGCGCTCCATGAAGAATAACAGGCAAAGAACCACGACTCCACCGCCGCACCGCGGCGCAACGCTTGCCGCTTCCTGCCTCGCATTCGCGAGCCTGGGCGCGCAGGCGTCCGGGCATTTCGATGTCGACGACGCAGGCATGCTCGACCCGGGCCAATGCCAATACGAAACCTGGTGGGGCCGCGCCGGCGCGGAGCCGGTCACGGGCTTTCACTTCGGGCCGGCATGCCGGGTCGGACCGGTCGAACTGGGCCTGAACTTCGACCGCAGTTCGGTGGCGGGCGTGCATTCGCTCACCGGGGGCCTGCAGCTCAAATGGAACTTCCTCGGACAGGCGCCGGACGCGCCGTTCAGCGCAGCCTTGTCCGCGAGCACCGTTTCCGATCTGAAGCGCGGCGGCCGCACCGGCGGGCAGTTCGTCGTGCCGATGACCTGGCGGCCCGCCAGCAGCCTGCAGGTGCATGTGAACCTGGGTGCCGACTGGGCGCCGGGCACCGGCGTTCGCACACCCCGCGGCGGCGCCGCCGTCGAATGGGCGCTGAACGACACCGTGTCGCTCATTGCGGAGCGCAACCGCGCGGCGGGCGAGTGGACCTCGCGCATCGGCGGGCGCTTCAGCCTCACGCCGCTCATCAGCGTGGATGTGAGCACCTCGCGCACCGGCTCGCAGGGCGTGCGCGGCTTCGTGGTCGGGCTCAACCACGAGTTCACCTGGAAGTGAAGCGCCGTCAGCGCAGGTAGCGCAGGATCCGCTTTTCGTCTTCGGCCAGTTGCTGGCGCATCAGCGAGATGAAGTCGCGCGCGGTGGCCGACAGCACCTTGCCCGCGGGCATGGCCAGCAGGCAGGTGAAGTACACGTCGACCGAGAACTTGCGCACCACCAGGCCGTGCTCCGCATAGTCGAGCGCGGTGATCGGGTTGACCATGCCCACCCCCAGGCCGCGCAGGGCCATTTCGCACACGCTTGCCGCGTAGGGCGTCTGCACCAGCACGCGCAGCGCCACGCCGTGGGGCGCCAGTGCGGCCTCGAGCCGCTGGTGCGAAGGGTCTTCCGGGTTCAGCGCGATGAAGGGCGCTTCGGCCAGTTGCTCCGGCTTGATGGTCTTGAAGCGCGCGAGCGCGTGGTCCGGCGGCATCACCACCACGCCGGGAAAGCGCGCGAATGTCGAATGGTCGATGCCCTCGAGAGACAACTCGTCGGCCATCAGGCCGAAGTCGGAGATGCCCATGGCCACGCGGTCGCGCACGTCTTTGGAGCTCAGCACCTGCAGCGACACCTGCGGCCAGGGGCTTGCGCCGCGGTGCGCCTTCAACCGTGCCAGTGCGCGCGGCATGAAGCCCAGGCCGTAGGCCGGGAAGCAGCTCAGCTCGAGCTGGCTCACGCCGAAGTCGCGCAGGCTGCGCACCCGGTGCTCGATGGCGTCCATGCCGATGAACACCCGTTCGACCTCGATCCACAGGGCGCGCGCCTCGGGCGTGGGCACCAGCCGGCCGCCCGTTCGCTCGAAAAGCAGCATGCCCGCCTGTGCTTCGAGACGCTTGAGTGACTGGCTGATGGCGGGCTGCGTCAGCTGCAGCAGGGCGGCCGCCTTGCGCGTGGAACCGCCGCGCATCAGGGCCCGGAAGGTCTCGATTTCAGCAAAGCGCATCGATAAGTTTTGTTATCGGTTGAGTATCTGGGGCTGCGTAATTTTATTTTTGATTGCATAAGATTTGGGCACAACCTACAACGCAAGACGCTCGTGACGACATCGCCAGTTCTGGACTTCAAGTTCGCAGCACCGCCAGCGGATCCTTCGGCCCCTCATTCGGGCGCTTCGCCGGGCATGGTCCGGGACCGCACCCCCAAGCCCCTGCGCAACCCACGCCTGCGTGGCCTGCAGTGCCTGCGATGCGACGCGCTCTACCCGGTCACGCTGACGCACGACGGCTGCCCGGCCTGCAAGCGCGAGGGCGTTCACGTCGCGCTGCGCGCCAGCTACCTGCCCGACGGTCCGGCCGATACCCTGCCCATGCCCTATGGGCAGGGCTTCACGCTGGGCGAGGGCAACACGCCGCTGCAGGATATGCCTGAACTGGCAAGGCAGTTCGGCGTCGCGGGCCTGGCGCTCAAGGACGAGTCGTGCAATCCGACCGGCTCTCACAAGGACCGCATGACCGCGGTAGGGGTGGCGCAGGCCTTCGACTTCGATGCGCACACGCTGGTGCTGGCCTCTTCGGGCAACGCGGCCGTGTCGGCGGCGCACTATGCCTGGGCCGCGGGCCTGGGCTGCGAGGTCGCCACCTACGAGGGCTTGCCCGCCACCTACGCACGCCAACTCGATGCGCTGGGCGCGCGGCGCTACGTGTTCGCCGACAACGCGGGCCGCTGGGCCTTCGTGCGCGAGCGTTCGCAGCACCCGGGCTACTTCGCGCTGACCAACTACCGGTTGCCCGCGCTGGGCAGCGCACCGCTGGCGATCGAGGGCTACAAGCCCATCGCCCTCGAATGCGTGACCGAAGGCGGCCTGCCCGATCACATCGTCATTCCCACCGCACGGGGCGACCTGGCCTGGGGCATCTACGCGGGCTTTCGCGACCTGCTGGCGGCTGGGCGCATTGCACGCCTGCCGCAGCTGTGGCTCGTGGAGCCCTTCGCGCGGCTGTCGCGGGTGCTGGCGGGCGGTGCGATCAACGGCAGCTACCCCGGCCACACCGCGCAGTTCTCGACCGCCGGCGCCACCGTGACCTACCTGCAATGGCAGGCCGCGACCGCCACCCGCGGCGGCGCGGTGGTGGTGGGCGACGAAGAAGCCCGCGAGGCGCGCCGCCTGCTCACCGCGGCCGGCGTGAGCGCCGAGCTGTGTTCCGCAGGCGGCCTTGCCGCGCTGAAGAAGCTGCGCGAGAGCAACGCCGTCGCGGCCGACGCACGCGTGGTGCTGATGCTGACCGCCAGCGCGTCGAGCGACCCGAGCTGGCCAGATCCAGCGGCCTGACCCGCGGCCCGATTTCGCGCCAGCGGTTCCAGCGGCGGGCCGCCAGCCCGGCTATCTGGCGTCGCTGTAGACGGTGGCGCGCGACACACCCATGTGCGCCGCGGCAATCTCGGCGCCGCGGCGGACTTCCAGCAGGCCCGCCTTCTTCAGGTCCTGCACCAGCTGCTTGCGGTCCGCCGGCTTGAGCGAGCGCGAGGTGGTCGCGCGCGCGGCCGCGAATTCGTCGATGCGCGCATGGATGCGGTCCGTGTGGTTGCCGCCGGCCTCGATGTGCTCGTGCACTTCCTTGTCGTCGATGCGGGTGAACTGCGAGATCGCGCCCTGGAAGCTCTGGAACAGCGTGAGGTCGACGTTCAGGCACAGCGCCGCCACGTACTCGCCGCTCTCGTCCTTGATGCCGATCGAGGTGCTCTTGACCTTGCGCCCGTCCGGAAAAGTGTTGGCGTAGTTCGCGATCACCGCCGGGAACTCCGGGTCGCGGATGCGCGCCAGGCCCAGCTCGGTGACCGACTCGCCCACTTCGCGGCCGCTCAGGCTGTTTTCGATGGCGTAGATCGCGTTCTTCGGATTGCTCAGGTCGTGCACCACCACTTCGCAGAAGGGCGCGAAGGTTTCGCCCAGGCCTTCGGCCATGCTGCGCAGCATCTCGAGCACCTGCTTGTTCGACTTCTTTTTCATCGCATGGAATGTATCCAGCGCTGGACTAAAAATCTAACTTATACAAAAAGTATATAGTTGGATGTATTATCCAGTTTTGTCCATGGAGTCGCGAATGACCTCGAAAGACCGCGCGCGCTACGTCGATCCGCGCACCGGCAGGCACCACGAACTGTCGGGGCGCCGCTGGCGCTCCGACGACGGCAACCCGATGCTCGTCACGCCGCTGCCCGGCATCTCGCGCGACGACATCGATTCGCGCGCGCGTTCGCTCTGGCGCTACCGCGCGTCGCTGCCGGTGGCCATCGAGAACCCGGCGAGCATGGGCGAGGGCTGTACGCCGCTGGTGCAAAAGCGCTGGGGCGGGCTCGCGCCGTACTTCAAGCTCGAATGGTTCAATCCGACCTGCAGCTTCAAGGACCGCGGCGCGGCCGTGATGATGTCGTTCCTGCGCCAGATCGGCGTCGATGCGGTGCTGGAAGACAGCTCGGGCAACGGCGGCGCTGCCATTGCCGCGGCTGGCGCGGCGGCGGGCATGCGCGTGAAGGTGCTGGCGCCGAGCTACACGCCGGCGCCCAAGGTGGCGCAGATCCGCGCTTTCGGGGCCGAGGTGCAACTGGTGCCGGGGCCGCGCGAGGCGTCGGAATGCGAGGCGGTGCGCCAGTCGGAATCGATTTTCTATGCGAGCCACAACTGGCACCCCTTCTTCCTGCAGGGCACGAAGACGCTGGCCTATGAGCTGTGGGAAGACCTGGGCTTCGCCGCGCCCGACAACGTGGTGATTCCGACCGGGGCGGGCAGCAACGTGCTGGGGTGCTGGATCGGCTTCAAGGAGCTGCTGGCTGCGGGGCAGATCGGCAAGCTGCCGCGCATCTTCGTGGCGCAGCCGCTGAACTGCTCGCCCATCGATGCGAGCTTCATGGCAGGCACGGACACGCTGGTGGAGCGCGTCGTTCAGCCGACCATCGCCGAAGGCACGGCAATCAAGCGGCCCGTGCGCCTGCCGGAAATCATTCGGGCCCTGCGCGAGACCAACGGCAAGACAGTGGCGCTGACCGAAGAGCAGATAGCGGCGGCGGTGCGCCAGTTGGCCGCGAGCGGTCTCTACGCGGAGCCGACATCCGCCTCGGCCGCGGCGGCCATCGAGGTGCTGGCGCAGCGCGGCGACATCCGCGCCGGCGAGACGACGGTTGCGCTGCTGACCGGCACGGGCCTGAAGTCCACCCAGTTCATGACCGGGTTGTTCGGAGGCGCTTCCTGACAGCGCGCCGCCACGGCCCGGCTCACCACGGCCACGCGATGCGCGTGCCCGATCCGGTTTCGTCCGCCCGCGCCTGCAGCAGGCGCGCGACGGTCAGGTCCTGCAGCGCGAGGCCGGTCATATCGAAGACCGTGATGTCTCCGTGCGCTCGATGGAAGGGCGTTTTTCCACTCAGCAGGTCGCCGAGTTCGGTGCCTTGCGTGTCGGGCGCCCATTGGGTCTCGCCGATCTGCCGCGCCTGGGTGGCGTCATCGACGAACAGCCGCGTGCGCGGCAGCAGGCCTTCGGGCAGTTCGCGTTTGCCGCGGGTGTCGGCGCCGACGCAGTTCAGGTGCGTGCCGCTCTGCACGGCCTCCAGGTCGAAGAGGGCGCCGCCGCCCGGGGTGGCGGTGATCACCACGTCGCTGCGTGCGACGGCCGCATTGCGGTCGCTGGCGGGGGCGATGTTGCAGCGCCCCGCGAATGCAGCTTCGAATGCCGGCTTGCGCTGGCCGTCGGCGCTCATATAGAGAACGTCGCTCAGCGAGGGCAGCAGGCGCAGCGCAAAGTCGAGCTGGATGCGCGCCTGCACGCCGGTGCCGAACAGGCAAAGGCGCGTGCTGTCGGGCCGCGCAAGTTGTTGCAGGCCGAGCCCGCCCGCCGCGCCGGTGCGCACGGTCGTGACCGCGTTGCCGTCGATCACGCACAGGGGGCGGCCGGTGGCCGGGTCGATCAGCAGGATCGTGGCCTGGTGCGGCTCGCCGCCGCGCTGCCGGTTGGCGGGCCAGAAGCCGGCCGCCTTGAAGCCGAGCAGGCCCTGGGCCTGCACGTCGCCCGACTTGATGCCGAAGACGCCGCCGGTCTTCAGCGGTTCGCGCACGACCGGGAACACCCGGCCTTCGCGCTCGCTGTGCAGGACGAAGGCCTCGCGGACGGCTCGCAGCACGTCATCGGGAGAAAGGAGAGCGTCGACCTGGTTCTTGTCGAGCAGGAGGAGCCGGGCGTCGGCAGGGGCTGGAGATGGCGTCATCTGGAAATATTATCTATTTCCAGACGAAAAATATAGGCCTGGCCGGCGAAGTCAGCGCCCCGTGTGCACCTTGATGCGGATGCTCGCGACGTCCCAGCCCCTGTTCTTGAGCCTCGTCACCAGCATCGGCGCCAGTTGGCGCAGCTTGGCGGCGGCGGCGCTGCCTTGCACCAGCAGGCACCACACGTCGCCTTCGGCCGGCCCGGCCTGTATAGCCCCGCGCATGGCGGGTGGAATCAGGCCTTCCACGGCTTTCAGCCGCTCCGCCGTGTCGCGGGCGCGCGCCATCAGGCTTCCCAGCGTGGGCGAGCCTTCGGCAGCTTGCTGCAGCGAAATGGCGGGGGGAGTGCGGCGATACATGGGTAATCCAGGGGTTAGAAACAAGACAGCTAAAATGCCCGGTTTGCCGACGTTCGCGCCGGAAAAAGGGCCGCTTGCTTTCATTGAAAGCGCGCCCAACTGCTTTCACCATATCTTAGGGAATCCGGTCGAAGTGCCTGTCGCGTCAGGCGCCCGCCCATCTCCACCCATGGCAACCAACTTCCTGACCCAGATTTTCGGCAGTCGCAACGATCGGCTGCTCAAGCAGTATCGCAAGACGGTGGAACGCATCAATGCGCTCGAACCCGAGTTCGAAAAGCTCAGCGACGACGCACTGCGCGCCAAGACGCAGGAGTTCAAGGACCGCATCGCCAAGGGCGAGACCCTCGACGCCCTGCTGCCGGAGGCTTTCGCCACGGTGCGCGAAGGCTCCAAGCGCGTCATGAAGATGCGCCACTTCGACGTGCAGCTGCTGGGCGGCATGGCGCTGCACAACGGCAAGATTTCCGAAATGCGCACCGGCGAAGGCAAGACGCTGACCGCCACGCTGCCGGTGTACCTGAACGCGCTGTCCGGCAAGGGCGTGCACGTGGTCACGGTGAACGACTACCTGGCCAACCGCGACGCGACCTGGATGGGCCGCCTCTACAACTTCCTCGGCCTCACCGTCGGCATCAACCTGCCGCAGATGCCGCGCGAGGAGAAGCAGCAGGCCTACGGCAGCGACATCACGTACGGCACCAACAACGAGTACGGCTTCGACTACCTTCGCGACAACATGGTCTACGAGCCCGGCGACCGGGTCCAGCGCGGGCTGAACTACGCCATCGTCGACGAAGTGGACTCGATCCTGATCGACGAGGCCCGCACGCCGCTGATCATCAGCGGCCAGGCCGAAGACCACACCGACCTCTACCTGGCCATCAACAAGGTGGTGCCCCTGCTGACCAAGCAGGAAGGCGAGGCCGATCCGCGCACCGGCGAAGGCGTCACGGTGCCCGGCGACTTCACGGTCGACGAGAAGACCCACCAGGTGTTCCTGACCGAGGACGGCCACGAGAACGCCGAGCGCATCCTGGGCGAGTTCAAGCTGCTGCCCGAGGGCGCGTCGCTCTACGACCCGGCCAACATCACGCTGATGCACCACCTGAACGCGGCGCTGCGCGCGCGTCACCTGTACCACCGCGACCAGCATTACGTGGTGCAGCAGGGCGAAGTGGTCATCGTCGACGAATTCACCGGCCGCCTCATGACCGGCCGCCGCTGGAGCGACGGCCTGCACCAGGCCGTGGAAGCCAAGGAAGGGGTGGAAATCCAGGCCGAGAACCAGACGCTGGCCTCGATCACCTTCCAGAACTATTTCCGCCTGTACGGCAAGCTCGCCGGCATGACCGGCACGGCCGACACCGAAGCCTACGAGTTCCAGGAAATCTATGGTCTGGAGACCATGATCATTCCGCCGAACCGCGTCAGCAAGCGCGACGACCAGCTTGACCGGGTCTACAAGACCACGCGCGAGAAATACGAAGCGGCCATCCAGGACATCCGCGAGTGCTACGAGCGCGGCCAGCCGGTGCTGGTGGGCACCTCGTCCATCGAGAACTCCGAAATCATCGACGGCCTGCTGACCCAGGCGGGCCTGCCGCACCAGGTGCTGAACGCCAAGCAGCACGCCCGCGAGGCCGACATCGTGGCGCAGGCCGGCCGCACGAAGATGATCACCATCGCGACCAACATGGCCGGCCGCGGCACCGACATCGTGCTGGGCGGCAACATCGAGAAGATGATCGAGGCCATCGAGAACGACGAAGGCCGCGACGAAGCCACCAAGAAGGCCGACATCGAGCATGTGCGCGCCGAATGGACCAAGGACCACGAGTTCGTGAAGTCGCTCGGCGGCCTGCGCATCATCGCGACCGAACGCCATGAGTCGCGCCGCATCGACAACCAGCTGCGCGGCCGTTCGGGCCGCCAGGGCGACCCGGGCTCCTCGCGCTTCTACCTGAGCCTGGACGATCCGCTGATGCGCATCTTCGCGGGCGACCGCGTCAAGGCGATCATGGACCGCCTGAAGATGCCCGACGGCGAAGCCATCGAGGCCGGCATCGTCACGCGCAGCATCGAGAGCGCGCAGCGCAAGGTCGAGGCGCGCAACTTCGACATCCGCAAGCAGCTGCTCGAGTACGACGACGTGTCGAACGACCAGCGCAAGGTGATCTACCAGCAGCGCAACGACATCCTCGACGCGGGCGACCTCACGGCGCAGATCGCCGGCCTGCGCGAAGGCTGCTTCACCGACCTCGTGCGCCAGTACGTGCCGAGCGAATCGGTCGAGGAGCAGTGGGACCTGGAAGGCCTCGAGAAGACGCTCTTCGCCGAGTGGGGCATCGACATGCCGCTCAAGAAGGAAGTCGAGGCCTCGGAAGCCATCGCCGACGAGGACATCGTCGAGAAGGTGCTCAAGCACGCCAACGAGACCTTCGACGCGAAGGTGGCGCTGATCGGCCAGGAGAACTTCACCCAGTTCGAACGCATGGTGCTGCTGCAGAGCATCGACACGCACTGGCGCGAGCACCTGGCCTCGCTCGACTACCTGCGCCAGGGCATCCACCTGCGCGGCTATGCGCAGAAGCAGCCCAAGCAGGAATACAAGCGCGAAGCCTTCGAGCTGTTCGGCCAGCTGCTCGACTCGGTCAAGAACGAAGTCACGCGCCAGCTGATGACGGTGCGCGTGCAATCCGGCGAGCAGCTCGAGGAAGCCGCCGAGGCGCTCGAAAGCCGCGGCGAGAACGTCACCAACATCACCTACACCGCGCCGACGGAAACGGGCGAGGTCGAGGTGCGCGTCGACGAGGAAAGCCAGCGCCGCGCGGCGGCCGCGGGTGCGGGCGCCCTGAGCGCCGAGGCCCTGGCCTTCGCCCGCGTCGGACGCAACGACCCGTGCCCCTGCGGCAGCGGCAAGAAGTACAAGCAATGCCACGGCAAGCTGACCTGACCAGACCCGGAACCTAAGAAGAGACATCCCATGCCCGTGAACCTGTCTGCTCCCGATCCCGCCGCGTTGTTCGCGGTGCCTGGTGTCCGCATCGGCGTGGCCGAAGCGGGCGTGCGCAAGGCCAATCGCAAGGACCTGACCGTCGTGCTGATCGACGAAGGCTCCGCCGTCGGCGGCGTGTTCACCCAGAACCGTTTCTGCGCCGCGCCGGTGCAGGTCTGCCGCGAGCACCTGGCCGCGAACCACGGCATCCGCGCGATGGTGATCAACACCGGCAACGCGAACGCCGGCACGGGCGAAGACGGGCTGATGCGCACGCGCTCCACCTGCATCGCGCTGGCGCGCAAGCTGGAAATCTCGCCAGAGCAGATCCTGCCGTTCTCCACCGGCGTGATCATGGAGCCGCTGCCGGTCGATCGCATCGAAACCGGCCTGCCGGCCGCGCTGGCCGATGCTTCCGCGGACCACTGGGCGCGCGCGGCCGAGGGCATCATGACCACCGACACCATCCCGAAGGCCTTCAGCCAGCGGGCCCAGGTCGGCGGCGCGACGGTCACCATCACCGGCATCAGCAAGGGCGCCGGCATGATCCGCCCGAACATGGCGACCATGCTCGGCTTCATGGCGACCGACGCGAAGATCGATCCCTCGCTGATCCAGCCGCTGGCCAAGCTGCTGGCCGATGCCTCGTTCAACCGCGTGACCATCGACGGCGACACCTCCACGAACGACTCGTTCGTGGTCATCGCGACGCAGAAGGCGGCCAACGCCGCCATCACCTCGCTCGACTCGGCCGACGGCAAGGCGCTGGTGGCCGCCATGCAGGACGTGGCGCGCCAGCTGGCGCAGGCCATCGTGCGCGACGGCGAAGGCGCGACCAAGTTCATCACCGTGCAGGTCGATGGCGGCCGCGACGCCGCGGAGTGCAGGCAGGTGGCCTACGCCGTGGCGCATTCGCCGCTGGTCAAGACGGCGTTCTACGCCAGCGACCCGAACCTGGGCCGCATCCTGGCGGCTGTGGGCTATGCGGGCATCGACGACCTCGACCAGACGGGCATCGACCTGTTCCTCGACGACGTGCACGTGGCGGTCAAGGGCGGGCGCAATCCGTCGTACCGCGAGGAAGACGGCCAGCGCGTGATGAAGCAGAGCGAGATCACGGTGCGCATCGGCCTGGGCCGCGGCGACGCCAGCGAAACCATGTGGACCTGCGACTTCAGCCACGAATACGTGACCATCAACGCCGACTACCGGTCATGAACGAGCAGTTCCAGAGGCTGATCGAGCGCGCCGAGCAGCTGATCAACCGCATCGAATCGATCCTGCCGCAACCGCTGGCGGAGCCGGCCGACTGGAACGCATCCATCGCCTGGCGCTACCGCCGCCGCAGCTCGGGCCACGGCGTGCTCGAGCCGGTGAAGCACGTGGCCGCGATGTCGCTCGATTCGCTCAAGGAAATCGACGTCCAGAAGGAGAAGATCGCGCGCAACACGCAGCAGTTCGTCGAAGGCAAGCCCGCCAACAACGTGCTGCTGACGGGCGCGCGCGGCACCGGCAAGTCGTCGCTCATCCGCGCCTGCCTGCAGGCCTATGCGCCGCAGGGGTTGCGCCTGATCGAGGTCGACAAGGCCGAGCTGACCGACCTGCCGGACATCGTCGAGGTGGTCTCGCAGCGGCCCGAGAAATTCATCGTGTTCAGCGACGACCTGAGCTTCGACGAGGGCGAGCCGGGCTACAAGGCGCTGAAGTCGATCCTCGACGGCTCGATCGCGGCGTCGACGCCCAACGTGCTGATCTACGCGACCAGCAACCGGCGCCACCTGCTGCCCGAGTACATGAAGGACAACCTCTCGTACACCCACACGGAAGACGGCGAAGTCCATCCGGGCGAGGTGATCGAGGAAAAGATCTCGCTGTCGGAGCGCTTCGGCCTCTGGGTGAGCTTCTATCCCTTCAGCCAGAACGAGTACCTGACGATCGTGGGCCAGTGGCTCTCGTCGTTCGGCGTGGACGAGGCCGCCATTGCCGCGGCGCGGCCCGAGGCGCTGGTCTGGGCGCTGGAGCGCGGTTCGCGCAGCGGACGCGTGGCCTACCAGTTCGCGCGGGACTACGCGGGTCGGAGCAACGCGTGAGCGAGCCGCGCAAGCACACGGAGGTCGCCGTCGGCGTGCTGATCCGCCTGTCGGACGACGCACTGCTGCTCTCGACCCGGCCCGAAGGCAAGGCCTACGCGGGCTACTGGGAATTTCCCGGCGGCAAGATCGAGGCGGGCGAAACGGTCGAACAGGCGCTGCGGCGCGAGCTGCAGGAAGAGCTCGGCATCACCATCGGCGGCGCCGAGGTCTGGAAGATCACCGAGCATGACTATCCGCATGCGCTGGTGCGCCTGCACTGGTGCAAGGTGACGGCCTGGACCGGTGAATTCGAGATGCGCGAAGGCCAGCAGATGGCCTGGCAGCAGTTGCCGCTGGACGTGACGCCGGTGTTGCCGGGCGCGCTGCCCGTGCTGCAGTGGCTGTCCGAGGAGCGTGGGCTGCAGTTCGCGCCGCAGCCGGCCGCCGCGCCGGCCGACTGATTGATGCACCCCAAGTACCGTCCGGATATCGACGGGCTGCGCGCGATCGCGGTGGCCTCCGTGGTCGTGTACCACGCCTTCCCCAAGGCGCTGATGGGCGGCTTCATCGGGGTCGACATCTTCTTCGTGATCTCGGGCTTCCTGATCACGACCATCATTCTCCAGAGCCTGGCGGCGGGTGATTTCAGCTACCGCGACTTCTACGAGCGGCGCATCCGGCGGATCTTCCCGGCGCTGATCGTGGTGCTGCTGGCGACGCTGTGCGCCGGCTGGTACCTGCTGCTGTCCGACGAGTTTGCCGAGCTCGGCAAGCAGACGGTGGGCGGCTCGGCGTTCGTGGCCAACCTGGTGTTCTGGAGCGAGTCGGGCTACTTCGACACGGCCGCCGAGACCAAGCCGCTGCTGCACCTGTGGTCGCTGGGCATCGAGGAGCAGTTCTACATTTTCTGGCCGCTGCTGCTGGGGCTGGCATGGCGCAGGCGCTGGCCGATCGTGCGCGTGGTGCTGGCGGTGGCGGCGGTGTCGCTGCTGGTCAACGTGACCACGGTCCATCCGCTGCCGGCGGCGTCGTTCTACTCGCCGGCTTCCCGTTTCTGGGAGCTCATGGTGGGCGGCATCCTGGCCTGCATGCGGCTGAAGCCCCCTGCGCCCAATGCCTGGCGCAGCCATGCGCAGTCGGTGCTGGGCGTGGGGCTGATCGTGCTCGGGCTGGTCATGATCCGCAGCAACAAGTCGTTCCCGGGCTGGTGGGCGCTGCTGCCCACGCTGGGCGCGGTGAGCTGCATCGCAGCCGGGCCGAACGGCGTGCTGAACAAGTACCTGCTGTCGAACCGGGTGATGGTGTGGATCGGCCTCATCAGCTATCCGCTGTACCTGTGGCACTGGCCGCTGCTCGCGTTCGTGCGCATCGTGGAGGCCGATCCGCTGCATCCGTCGCCGGTGTATCGCGCCGGTGCGATGGTGGCGAGCGTGCTGCTGGCCTGGGGCACCTACCGTTTCATCGAACGCTTCGCCAGGAATCGCCCCGGCCCCGGCACCATCAAGATGCTGGGCGCTGGCATGGTGCTGGTGGCAGCGGCGGGCGTCGCGATCTTCCTGGGCGTGCCCGGGCCCCGCAATGACAGCGAAAGGCTGCAGATCGTCGCCAATGCCACGCTGGACGCCGACTACTACGCGGGCTTCAAGCTCGACCAGATCGGCGAGCAGCTGGTCTACAAGACCGGGAACGGGCCGAAGCGCGTGCTGTTCGTGGGCGACAGCCACGTGCAGCAGTACGCGCCGCGGGTGATGGAGCTGTCGCGCACGCTGGCGATGCCGGACAAGTCGGCCTGGTTCGTCACCCAGGGGGCGTGCCCGGCGGTGCCCGGCGTTCAGGCCGACAAGAACATCGGCTGCGCCGAGCGGCGCGACGCCATGCTGGCCTATGCGATGGGCCCCGAGGTCGACTCGGTGGTCATCGGCGGCTGCTGGAACTGCTACTTCGTCGGCCACGGCGCGCTGGAATACTATTTCCGCGATGCCGACAACAAGGTCCATCCGTTCCAGGGCGGCGACGGCATCGAACGCTCGCTCGCGTCGCTGGAAGCCACGCTGCGCGAGCTGGCGCGGCACAAGAAGGTGTACCTGCTGCTCGACAACCCGGGCGGCGAGGAATTCACGCCCAAGCGCCTGATCGAAGGCAGCCGCCTGACACGCATGGAGGCGATGAGCTCGACGCCGACGGCCCCGTTGCCGGCCGACCAGAAGCAGCTCAACGACCGGCTGCGTGCGATTGCCGAAGCAAGCGGCGCGGAGCCCATCGACGCGATGGCCGTGCTTTGCAAGAACGACCAGTGCCTGCGCACGATGCCCGACGGATCGCCCGCCTACAAGGACGCCGATCACCTTCGGCCGCGCTACACCCGTGAAGAGGCGAGCTATTTCGACCGCACCGTCCGCACCGCGCCGGCCGCGGCCGCAGCGCAGCCGCGTTGAGCGAGGCGCCGCGCACGATGCATCCCAAGTACCGCCCGGACATTGACGGCCTGCGTGCCATCGCGGTCGGCTCGGTGCTGGTCTATCACGCGTTCCCGAGTCTGCTGCCGGGCGGCTTCATAGGGGTCGACATCTTCTTCGTGATCTCGGGTTTCCTGATCACGACCATCCTTCTGCAGAGCCTGGCGGCGGGCGACTTCAGCTACCGCGACTTCTATGCGCGGCGCATCCGGCGCATCTTTCCAGCGCTGGTGCTCGTGCTGCTCGCCACGCTGGCGTTCGGCTGGTATGTGCTGCTGCCGGGCGAGTTCTCGCAGCTGGGCAAGCAGACCACCGGCGGCGCGGCCTTCTTTGCCAACCTTGTGTTCCTCGGCGAGGCGGGCTACTTCGACGCGTCGGCGGAGACCAAGCCGCTGCTGCACCTGTGGTCGCTGGGCATCGAGGAGCAGTTCTACATCTTCTGGCCCCTGCTGCTGGGGCTGGCCTGGCGAAAGCGCTGGCCGATACTGAAGGTGACGCTGGTCGTGGCCGTGGTTTCGTTCCTGGTCAATGTGCTCACGGTGCAGCCGCACCGCGCGGCCGCCTTCTACTCTCCGCTCTCGCGGGCCTGGGAGCTGATGGCCGGCGGCCTGCTGGCGGCCATGCGGCTGCGGCCGGCCGTGGCTTCGGACAGTTCACGCACCGCGATGCTGCGGCATGCGCAGTCCGTCGTCGGCATCGGGCTGATCGCCTGGGGACTCTTCGCGGTTCACAGCACGAGGGCGTTTCCGGGCTGGTGGGCCCTGGTGCCGGTGCTCGGTGCGGTCAGCTGCATTGCGGCGGGCCCGGGCGGCGTGCTGAACCGCTACCTGCTGTCGAACAGGCTCATGGTGTGGATCGGCCTGATCAGCTACCCGCTGTACCTGTGGCACTGGCCGCTGCTCTCTTATGCGCGCATCGTCGCGGGCGGGGAGCCGTCGCTGCAGGTGCGCATCGCGATGGTGGCAGCCGCGATCGTGCTGGCCTGGGCCACGTATCGTTTCGTCGAGCGCTTCGTCAAGCTGCATCTCTCGCAAGCCATGCTGCGCGGATTGGCGGGCGGCGGCGCGGCGCTGGCGCTGGCCGGCGTGCTGGTCTTCACAGGCACGCCGCTTCCTCGCCACGACAGCCCGGCCCTGCAGGCCGTGGCCGACGCGGTGCAGGAAGACAACTATTACGAGGGCCTGCAGGAGACAGCGCTGGGCGGGCAGTTCGTCTACAAGGCCGGCAGCGGCAGGCACAACGTATTGCTGATCGGCGACAGCCACATCGAGCAGTACGCACCCCGCGCGCTGGAGTTGGCCCGCACGCAGCCCGACCTGGCGCGCACGGCGTACTTCGCGACCCAGGGGGCTTGCCCTCCGGTGCCCGGCATGTTCAGCAGCGCCGACATGGCCTGCGACCAGCGTCGCAAGGCGGTGCTGGATCTGGCGCTGAAGCCCGAGGTCGATTCCGTGGTGATCGGCGCGTGCTGGAGCTGCTATTTCACCGGCACCGGCCCGATGGCGAACTACTTTGTGGACGACAGGCAGGCCGTGCACCCGTTCCTCAACGGAGACGGCGTCGAGCTGGCGTTGAAGTCGCTGGGCGACGTTCTTAAGCGGCTGTCGGCGCTGAAGCCGGTGTATCTGGTGCTCGGGAATCCGGTCGGTATGGATTTCGATCCGCTCCGGCAGATCGAGGGCAGCCGGCTCGGTGACCTGAGGGCCTCCAGCGGACTCAAGGCGCCGATGCCGCACGACCAGGCACTGTTCAATGCGCGGCTGAAGCAGGTCGCGCAAGCCAGCGGTGCGCGGGTCATCGAGCCGTTTGCCAGCCTGTGCGCGGGCGAAGAGTGCATCCGCAGCATGCCGGACGATGGTTCGCCGGCCTACAAGGACATCGGCCACCTTCGGCCGAGGTATGCGCGCAGCTTTGCGACGTACATCGACCCGGCGCTGCTGGACGAGGGCGGCGCCGCAAAGTAGCTTTTGCCGGGGTTACTGGATCTTCGGGTCGCCGAAGGGTTCTTCGTCCGGCGGCGCCTCGGCCGGCATCCGGAATTCCTCGCTGGCCCACGCACCCAGGTCGATGCCCTTGCAGCGTGCGCTGCAGAAGGGCCGGTAGGCGTTGCTGGGGGCGTAGATGCTGTCGCCGCCGCACGTGGGACAGCGGACGATCCGCTCGCCTTTGTCGTTCACCGCGGTCATGCGCAGAGGGTCAGCTCGAAAGGCGCGTCGTCCGAGCTTTGATGCAGGCGGTCGTCCTTGTCGTGGCGCATGAGGCGCACCGACACCATGAGGCGATTGCCGCTGATTTCAGGAATGAGGCCCAGCTTGGGGTCGATGCGCAGGCGCAGCAGCTGGAAGCTGCGGCCCTGGGGCAGGTTCTGCTGGAACTGGCCGTTGGTGGCGATCACCTTGTAGGGCACGTCGGCGTCGCGCAGCAGCTTGAGCAGCAGGTAGATCGACGAGGCCAGCGGCGAGAGCGTGTTCGACCAGCGTTCGAGGTCGGCGCGGCGGCTGGCCGGCGGGCGATGCTGCCAGGCGTAGTAGGCGGGCAGGTCGAATTCGCAGGTGCCGCCCGGAATGCCGGCGCGGCTGCGGATGCTCATGAGCCACTCGTTTTCCGTCAACGCCTGCCCGGCCTTGCCGGCCACGCCGTTGAGGGTGCTGAAGTTGCGCTCGAGCTGGCCGATGACCTGGTCGAGCACCGTCTCGGCAATGGCCGGGTTGCCGCGGTAGCTGTTGAAGACGGTCTTGTGCTTGTCGAGGTCGCGCAGGACATCGGCCTTGAGGTCGGCCCGCGCGGCGACGTCCATGATCTCGAAGATCGTGATCAGGGCGTAGTGGTGGGACAGCGGCGATTCAGCGGGTACCAGCTCGCCCAGGCGGCGAAACAGGTGCTCCAGCCGCAGGTAGGTGCGGATGCGCTCGTTGAAGGGGTACTCGTAAAGGATCACGCGTATCGTTTTTTCACGTCAGGTTCGAGCTCATTGCGACTTGGCTGCCGGCGGCGGAAACACTTGTCGCACAGCCTCCAGCATACGCTGACCGAAAAGAATGTATCCGCGGGTCGAGACATGGGTTTCGTTGGCGGGGAAAAGGTCCATGACCTTGAAGCGGTTCTGCTCCGCGAGCGCGAACAGGTCCGGCCCGATATTTTGCGGGTTGAACGCGGCCCTGAACTCATCGGCATGGTTTTGTTGCAAATACACCGTGCTCTTGTTCGGAACCACCATCCAGACGACCTTGTAGGGCGCCGCGGTGGTCTCGAAGCTCTTCATGAACCGGGCCGACTTGACCGACAGCGCCGGGTTGACGCGGTCTTCGGCGGTCATGAGCAGCTTGTCGCAGGCGTGGTGGCTGAACTGCCTGCAGCCGTCGGGCACGACGCGCGCGTCGATCAGCGGGCCCCAGCGCTCGGGCGTGTTGGTCCAGCTGTCGGAGGCCAGGATGGCCTTGGTGTTGTGGTACGTGTACCAGCCGCTGAGCAGTTCGGCGTCCCAGTTGAGCTGGAAGCCGGGCGCGGGCTTGGCCGGGTTTTCGAAGGGAGGCGGCGTCGGCTTGAAGGCATGCTTCATGGTTGCGCAGGACTCGGACTTCTGGATGCGGTCCTCGAGCAGCCGCTCGATGCTCTCGATGATCACGACCTTGCCCTTGAAGCCGGACTTTTCGAGCCAGCTGGAGAAGTCGCCGCACACCACGCCGCCGAGGTTGTCCCAGTGCGTGGTGGTCATCTTGTAGCCCGCGCCCACCAGCGCCGATTGCCAGGCGTAGCGCACCGAGAAGCTGTCGCCGATCACCAGGATGTCGGCCTCGTTGATCGGCCAGGTCTTGACGTCGGCGTCCGGAATGGGCGGCGGTGGCTCGTGCCAGCCGAATTCGCGCTCGGAGATGCGCCCGATGCGCGTCAGGTCGCCATAGGGAATGGGCGTGAAGAGGCTGGTCAGCAGCAGTGCGCAGCACACCAGGTAGCCCGCGGCGAAGATGCGAAGCCAAACCTTGGCCGATTTCGTGTCTTCCATGTCAGAACTGGAAATAGAGGAACGGGCTGTAGTTGCCGAACTTCGACAGGCACAAGCCAAAGAGATAAACGCAGCCCAGGCCTGTGACCCAGGTCGCCAGCAGCTGCAGGCGCGGGCGGCCGGCCAGGCCGGCGACGTTCGGGATCCAGCGGTCGAGCGTGATGGTGGGCGGCAGCGCCAGGCAGATCACCAGGCCGGCCAGGATGGTCTGGAAGAACTCCGGCTTGCGGAACGGGACCTTGAACTCGCTGAACGCCGAAACGGGCGCGCCGTGCATGCCCAGCATGCCCTTGTAGATCTCGATGGCGGCCGACATGCTGTCGGCGCGGAACACGACCCAGGCGATCATGACGCAGACAAAAGTGATGAACCATCCGACCACGCGTCCGAGGACCGTGCTGGTGGTCTTGCCACGTCGCACCTTGGCGTTCCAGAAGTGGTTGACCATGAGGTAGGCGCCATGCAGCGCGCCCCAGATCACGAAGGTCCAGGCCGCGCCGTGCCACAGGCCGCCCAGCAGCATCGTGAGGAACAGGTTGATGTAGCGGCGCGCCGGCCCCTTGCGGTTGCCGCCCAGCGGCACGTAGAGGTAGTCGCGCAGGAAGGTCGACAGCGAGATGTGCCAGCGGCGCCAGAACTCGATCATGTTGGTCGACTTGTACGGCGACCGGAAATTGAGCGGCAGCTGCACGCCCACGCACAGCGACAGGCCCACTGCCATGTCCGAATAGCCGGAGAAGTCGAAGTAGATCTGCAGCGTATAGGCCAGCACACCGAACCAGGCCGTGTACAGCGAGGGCAGCACGCCTTCGTGCACGCCCTTGAACATCATGTCGGCGTACTGACCCAGCGGGTCGGCGATCAGCATCTTCTTGGACAGGCCGAAGACGAAGATGCCCAGCCCCAGCGCCAGGTTGCGGGCGTTGATCTTGTAGGTGGCCGGGTTGTTGAACTGCGGCATCATTTGCGCGTGATGCAGCACGGGACCCGCGATCAGGTGCGGGAAGTAGGTCACGAACAGGACGTAGTGAATGAAACTGCGCTCATGCACCTTGCCCTGCCAGCAGTCGACCAGGAAGGCGATCTGCGTGAAGGTGTAGAACGAGATGCCGATCGGCAGCACGATATGCACCAGGTCGATCTGCGAGAAGCCCGCGGCGGCCAGGCCGGCGTCGATGTTCTCCAGGAAGAAGTTGGCGTACTTGAAGATCGCCAGCACACCCAGGTTGACCACCAGCGCGATGATCAGCAGGGCCTTGCGGTGCTTGTCTTCCCGCCCCGGAGACGGCGTGAGCCGCAGTCCGAACCAGTAGTTGATGCAGATCGACCCCAGCAGCAGCGGCAGCGCCTTGACGCTCCACCAGCCGTAGAAGAAAAGCGAGGCCAGTGCCAGGAAACCCGCCGCCGACCGGGGACTGCGCGCGCCGATCAGGAAGAAGCCGATCAGGACCAGCGGGAAAAATACAAAGATGAAAGGGTACGAATTGAAAAGCATCGTGAGGGGCGCTTAGGCGTGCGCCGTTTGACGTGATCGTCGTGTAGCCGTCGCGGCGTCAATCGTTAATTATCGCGTGCCCGTCCGAACCCACCGTTCCCAGAGACCCCGCACCTGCGCACCGAGTTCCTCCAGGGTCAGGTCGTCGTTGTAGATGACGGCGTCCGCGGCGGCCCGGCGTGCCTTGCGCGGGGCTTGCTGGGCGATCACGGCCCTGGTCGCCTCGGGTGTCCAGCCCGAGCGGGCAATCACCCGCTCCAGCTGTGTTTCTTCGCGGGCGTCGACCACCAGCACCCGGTCTACCATGGCGCGCCAGCGGCCGGACTCGACCAGCAGCGGAACGTCGAAGACGACGACGGCATCCGGGCCGGCCGCCGCGGCCTGGCGCCGGGTTTCCGCGCCGATCAGCGGGTGCAGGATGGATTCGAGCCGGGTCTTGGCGCCCGCGTCCGCGAACACGATCTGGCGCATGGCGGCCCGGTCCATGCCGCCGTCGGGTGCGATCACGCCGGGGCCGAATGCGGCCTCCAGCGCCGGCATGGCGATGCCGCCCGGCTGCGCGATCGAGCGCGCGATGGCGTCGGTGTCGACCAGGACCGCGCCCTGCGCGACCAGCAGCGCGGCGACCGTGCTCTTGCCGCTGCCGATGCCGCCTGTCAGCCCGATGCGCCGCACCATGAGCTTGCCGCTCAATGCACCAGCGCGCCCAACGGGAACGCGAACGGAATCCACTGCTTCACGAGCTCGGGGCCCGCCACCAGGCAGACCAGGCCCGCGCCGGCCAGGAACGGACCGAAGGCGATGGGGATGTCCTTGTGCGCCAGTTTGCCTGCGAAGCGCAGTGTCAGGCCGATCACGGCGCCCACCAGCGACGAGACGAGGATGATCGCGATGAGGTAGTCGGCACCCAGCCAAGCACCCAGCGCGGCGAGCAGTTTGAAGTCGCCATAGCCCATGCCTTCCTTGCCCGTGATCAGGCGAAAGCCATGGTACACAAGCCAAAGGCTCAGGTAGCCGAACACCGCGCCCCAGACGGCGGCGTTGAGCGAGACGCCGGTCCAGCCCATGGCTGCGCCGACGAGGCCGAGCCACAGCAACGGGTAGTTGATCGAATCGGGCAGGAACTGGGTGTCGAAGTCGATCAGGAACTGGCAGACCAGCAGTGCCCCGAACGCAGCCCACAGGACGCCGGCGGGGGTGATGCCGAAGCGATGGGCGCACAGGGCAAAGAGCCCGGCGGTGACCAGCTCGACCAGCGGGTAGCGCGGGCTGATCCTGGTCTTGCAGGAGCCGCAGCGGCCGCGCAGCAGCACATAGCTCAGCACGGGGATGTTCTGGTACCAGCGGATCTCATGGCCGCAGTTCCCGCAGCGCGATGCCGGGCGCATGAGGTTGAAGGGGGGCAGCGCCTCGATGGCCGTCGCCGCCTTGTCGGCCGCCGCCTCGAGCCCCGCCGGAGGCACGGCCTTCGGCCCGAAGGCCAGCGACCAGAGCGAGGGCATGTCCCTGGACGACATCAGGTTGGCCACGGCCTCGGACAGCCATTCCCGGTACATCATCACCGGAACGCGGTAGATGACGACGTTGAGAAAGCTGCCGATCAATAGCCCCAGGACACCGGCCAGAACGGTGTCGATCTCCCGCGAAACGAGCATCAGACGACCTGGCCGAGCTTGAAGATGGGCAGGTACATCGAGACCACGATGCCGCCGATGATGGTGCCCAGGAACACGATGATGATGGGCTCCATCAGGCTCGAGAGGCCCGCGACCATGTCGTCCACTTCCGATTCATAGAAGTCGGCCGCCTTGCCCAGCATGTGGTCGATGGAGCCGGATTCCTCGCCGATCGCGGTCATCTGGATGACCATCGAGGGGAACAGGTTGGCGTTGGTCATGGCCGCCGTGAGGCTGGTGCCGGTCGAGACTTCCTGCTGGATCTTGGCCGTGGCGTCCCCGTAGACGGTATTGCCCGAGGCTCCGCCCACGGAGTCCAGCGCTTCGACCAGCGGCACGCCCGCGGCGAACATCGTTGCCAGCGTGCGGGTCCAGCGCGCCACGCAGGATTTTTCGATCAGCGCGCCGAAGATCGGCACCCTCAGCAGCGCCCGGTCCATGACTCTCTGCACGCGTTCGTTTCGTCGCCAGGCTTGCATGAAGAAATACAGGCCCCCGCCGATACCGCCAAAGATCAGCCACCAGTAGGACACAAAGAACTCACTGATGCTGATCACGAGCAGTGTCGGCGCGGGCAGATCGGCGCCGAACGATGTGAACACCGATTTGAAAGCCGGGATCACGAAAATCATGATGATGGCGATCACCACGAAGGCCACCACGACCACGGAAATCGGGTACATCAACGCCGACTTGATCTTGGACTTGATCGCCTCGGTCTTCTCCATGTACGTGGCCAGCCGGTCCAGCAGGTCTTCCAGGATACCGGCGGCCTCGCCGGCCTCCACCAGGTTGCAGTAGAGGTTGTCGAAGTACTTCGGAAACTTGCGGAACGCCGCCGACAGGGACGTACCCGTTTCCACGTCGCTGCGGATGTCGTTCAGCAGCTTGGCAACACTGGCATTCGCGTTGCCGCGACCTACGATGTCGAAGGACTGCATCAGCGGCACGCCGGCTTTCATCATCGTTGCCAGCTGGCGCGTGAAGATGGCGATGTCCTTGGGCTTGATCTTCTTGCCCGAGCGCATCCGCCGCTTCTTGATCTTCGAAGCCAGCACGCCCTGGCGGCGCAGCGCGGCCTGCACCTGGTTCTCGCCGGCGGCCCGGAGTTCGCCACGCACCAGCTTGCCGTTGCGGTCCTTGCCTTCCCACTCGAAGACAAATTCCTTGTGTGTGGGCTGGGAGCGGGAGGATGCCACTGTTGCCATTCGATCTCCGGATTTCAGTGTGTGCGTTATTCGTTGGTGCAGGCCACGACTTCTTCGAGCGAAGTCAGGCCCTGCATGACCTTGCGCAGGCCGGACTGGCGCAGCGAGCGCACGCCTTCCCTCTCGGACTGCTGTGCGATGTCGAGTGCGCTGCCGTCGCGCAGGATGATTTCCTGGATCGCTTCCGAGATCGGCATCACCTGGTAGATGCCGACGCGGCCCTTGTAGCCACCGCTGCATGCCGAGCAGCCGACCGGGCGGTAAGGCTTCCAACTGCCGTCCAGTTGTTCTTCCTGGAATCCCGCGTCGAGGAGGGCTTCGCGCGGTACGTCCGCGGGCGCGCGGCAGACGGTGCACAGCCGCCGCGCAAGGCGCTGCGCGGTGATCAGGATCACGCTCGATGCGATGTTGAACGGCGCGATGCCCATGTTGCGCATGCGCGTGAGCGTGGTCGGTGCGTCGTTGGTGTGCAGCGTCGAGAGCACCAGGTGGCCCGTCTGCGCCGCCTTGATCGAAATATCCGCGGTCTCGAGGTCGCGGATTTCGCCGACCATGATGATGTCCGGATCCTGCCGCAGGAAGGCGCGCAGCGCGGCGGCGAAAGTCAGCCCCGCGCGCTCGTTGACGTTGACCTGGTTGACGCCCGGCAGGTTGATTTCCGACGGGTCTTCCGCCGTTGCGATGTTCACGCCCGGCTGGTTCAGCAGGTTCAGGCAGGTGTAGAGCGACACCGTCTTGCCCGAACCCGTCGGGCCGGTCACGAGCACCATGCCGTAGGGGCGGCCGATGGCATGCAGAAGCCGCGCCTTCTCGTCGGCGTCGTAGCCCAGCGCATCGATGCCCAGGCGCGCACTGCTGGGGTCGAGAATACGAACCACGATCTTCTCGCCGAACAGCGTGGGCAGCGTGCTCACGCGAAAGTCGATCACGCGGTCGGGGCCGATCTTGAGCTTCATGCGGCCGTCCTGCGGCACGCGCTTCTCGGAGATGTCGAGCCGCGAAATCACCTTGATGCGGGAGGCGAGCTTGTCCTTGATGACGGTCGGCGGGCTGGCGACCTCGCGCAGTTCGCCGTCGACGCGGAAACGCACACGGTAGTTGTGCTCGTAGGGCTCGAAATGGATGTCCGATGCCCGCATGCTGACGGCGTCGAGCAGCATCTTGTGGAGGAACCGCACCACCGGCGCGTCTTCGACTTCGGCGATCGCCTGGTCATTGGCGTCGCCCGAGGTGTCGGGCGTGACCTCGTCGAATTCGAACTCGCTGCCGACGATGCTGTTGATGGTCTCCGCCGCGCTCACGGCGGCGGCTTCGATCATGCGCGACAGCTTGTCGTATTCCGCGATGACCCAGTCGACGCCCATCTGCGACGCGAACTTGATCTTCTCCGCCGCCTGCTGGTCCGACGGGTCGGCCGTGGCAACGATCAGCCGGTTGTTGCGCTTGCTGAGAACGACGATGCGGTAGGCGTGGCAGAGCTTCGGGTCGAGCAGGTCCTTGGGCAGGCGCTGGTGGTCGATGGCGTCGAGGTCGAGCAGCGGGGCGCCGAATGCGCTGGAAAGGGTATGGGCAAGGTCCGCGGCCGACACGGCGCCAGTGCCGGTCAGTTCCGCAATAAAGCTGGTGCGGCCGCTCAGCGACTTCTGATAGATGTCTTCCGCCGTCTTGGCGGCCAGCTTGCCGGCCGAAATCAGCGCGCGCGCGAGCCCAGGAAGCGCTATCTGCGCGGATTCTTTGACTGGAAGTTCGGCAGCGGCCATTCAGCGAATGCAAAAGATGTGAAAAAGTGCTTCACGATCATCGCTGAACACTACTGTGCTGTAAATCGCTACACAGCAACAGGCATGGCCATTTATTTATGCCAGCCAAAGGCTGGTCGGGGTGAGAGGATTCGAACCTCCGGCCTCTACGTCCCGAACGTAGCGCTCTACCAGGCTAAGCTACACCCCGATGGTTGCAAGAAAAAGAGAAGTCGTCCTAGATGCCAACTCAGGTGAGGTGTTCAGGCACGTCGCTCAAGCAACTGAGCCGCCAATTGTAGCAAACCTGAAGCGTGCAAATTGGACGGAAAGCCATTCAATGCATGAATTGCGCGTTGAGCTTCTGCGGCAGCGGCTTCGCGGGAAGCATCCAGTGCCCCGGTTTCGCGAACGATCTCGACCACCTTGCCCAGTTGGGCGGTGTCTCCAGCCTCGATGGCGGCGCGCACGAGCTGGCTCTGCGCAGGCGTTCCGCGCTGCATCGCAAAGATGAGCGGCAGCGTGGTCTTGCCTTCGCGCAGGTCGTCGCCGACGTTCTTTCCTGTCTCGTTGGCGTCGCCTGCATAGTCCAACACGTCGTCGATCACCTGGAACGCGGTGCCCAGCGCTTGCCCATAAGTGGCGCAGGCTTCCTCGACCTCGGTCGTGGCGCCGGCCAGGACGGCCGCGAGCCGGGTGCTGGCTTCAAAAAGCTTGGCGGTCTTGGAGCGGATCACGCGCAGATAGGCGGCTTCATCCAGCGAAGCGTCGTGCATGTTCATCAGCTGCAGCACTTCGCCTTCGGCGATCACGTTGGTCGCCTCGGCCAGGATCTGCATAACGCGCATGTTGTCGGCGTCCAACATCATCTGGAAGGCGCGCGAGTAAAGGAAGTCGCCGACCAGCACGCTGGCCGGATTGCCGAACGATTCGTTGGCCGTTGCTCGGCCGCGGCGCAGGGTTGATTCGTCGACCACGTCGTCGTGCAGCAGCGTCGCGGTATGGATGAACTCCACCACCGCCGCCAGATTGAAGCGCTGCTCGCCGGTGTAGCCCAGCGCGCCCGACATCAGCAGCAGAAGCGCTGGCCTCAGGCGCTTGCCGCCCGCGGAGATGATGTACTTGGAGACCTGGCTGACCAGCGGCACGCCCGTGTCGAGGCGGCGGGCGATGACACGATCGACTTCGACCATGTCGCCGGCAATCAGGTCCAGCACGGTGGCGGTGGGGGAGGTGTCGGCGGCGGGAACTGGCAAAGCGGGGGCGCGGAGCGCTGCTGAAAGTAAGGGCGGCCCAGGGGCCGGGACGCGCAAATTATAGGGAGCCGTTACCTTCCGCAGGGAGCGTGCCTGGGCCTGGGTGGTTGGCAGACACGAACCGCGCTATAATCTTGGGCTCTGCGGAATTCGCCGCGGAGACTCAATTTCTAAGAGGTTTACATGTACGCGGTCATAAAAACCGGCGGCAAGCAGTATCGCGTTGCTTCCGGCGAAAAAATTAAAGTAGAACAGATTGCTGCGGACGTAGGCCAGGAAATCGTGATCGACCAGGTTCTGGCTGTCGGAAACGGCGCTGAAATCAAGGTTGGCACGCCCCTGGTGTCCGGCGCAACGGTGACAGTCACGGTACTGTCGCACGGCAAGCACGACAAGGTTCGCATCTTCAAGATGCGCCGTCGCAAGCACTATCAGAAACGTCAAGGCCATCGCCAGCAGTTCACCGAACTGCAAATCGGCGCGATCGCCGGCTAAGGAGAAGATTCCATGGCACAGAAAAAAGGCGGCGGCTCAACGCGAAACGGGCGCGATTCCAAGCCCAAGATGCTCGGCGTGAAGGCCTTCGGCGGCGAACTGATCAGCGCAGGCTCGATCATCGTGCGCCAGCGCGGCACCCAGTTCCACCCCGGCGTGAACGTCGGCGTGGGCAAGGACCACACGCTCTTCGCCCTGGTCGACGGCCACGTGTCGTTCGGTCAAAAGGGTGCACTGAACAAGCACACGGTCAACGTGACGCCCGCGGCGTAAGCCTCGAGTCACTTCGATCAGCCCGAGGCCCCGCATTGCCGGGGCTTCTTCATTTGTAAACTGGACATCCCATGAAGTTCGTCGACGAAGCCTTCATCGACATCGCCGCGGGCGATGGCGGCAACGGCTGCGTGTCGTTCCGTCATGAGAAATACAAAGAGTTCGGCGGCCCCAACGGCGGCGACGGAGGCCGGGGCGGCCACGTCTTCGCGGTGGCCGACTCGAATCTGAATACTCTTGTCGATTTCCGCTATTCCCGCCGCCACGAGGCCAAGCGCGGAGAGCACGGCATGGGCTCCGACATGTTCGGCGCCGCTGGCGACGACATCACGCTCAGGATGCCGGTCGGCACGATCATCTCCGACGCCGAAACCGGCGAGGTGCTGTTCGAACTCCTGAACGAAGGTGAGGTCATCACCATCGCCAAGGGTGGCGACGGTGGCTTCGGCAACATGCGCTTCAAGAGCGCCATCAACCGCGCCCCGCGCCAGAAGACGCCCGGCTGGCCCGGCGAGAAGCGCAGCCTCAAGCTCGAACTCAAGGTGCTGGCCGACGTGGGCCTGCTCGGCATGCCGAACGCCGGCAAGTCGACGCTGATCAGCGCCATCTCCAATGCCCGTCCGCGCATCGCGGACTACCCCTTCACCACGCTGCACCCGAACCTCGGCGTCGTGCGCGTCGGCCCGGAGCAGAGCTTCGTGGTGGCCGACCTGCCCGGACTGATCGAGGGTGCTTCCGAAGGCGCCGGCCTCGGCCATCTTTTCCTGCGCCACCTGCAGCGCACCCGCCTGCTGCTGCACGTGATCGACATGGCGCCGTTCGACGACAGCATCGACCCGGTGGCGCAAGCCAAGGCCATCGTCGGCGAACTGAAGAAATACGACGCCGCGCTCTACGAGAAGCCGCGCTGGCTGGTGCTCAACAAGCTCGACATGGTGCCCGCCGACGAGCGTGCCGCGCGCGTCAAGGACTTCGTCAAGCGCCTGCGCTTCAAGGGACCGGTGTTCGAGATCTCGGCGCTTACGCGCGAAGGCTGCGAGCACCTGGTGCAGGCGATCTACCAGCAGGTCAAGGCGCAGCAGGCGGCCGAGCATGCGCCGGTCGAAGTCGATCCGCGCTTCATTCCGCTGCCGCCCGAAGGCGCCTGACCAGCGGCGCAGCATCGAGAGATGCTGCAAATCAGATAGCAATCAACGCAGCATTCACGACCGCTACAGCCGAAATGACTTCGAATTCTGGATCCACCGCCTTGCGGGATGCCCGCCGTATCGTCGTGAAGGTGGGCTCCAGCCTCGTGACCAACGAAGGGCGCGGTCTCGACGAAGCGGCCATCGGCGAATGGTGCCGCCAGTTGGCGGAACTCGTGCGTGACGGCCGCGAGGTCGTCATGGTGTCCAGTGGCGCGATTGCCGAAGGCATGAAGCGGCTCGGCTGGCGCACCCGCCCGCACGAGATCCATGAGTTGCAGGCGGCAGCGGCGGTAGGTCAGATGGGCCTGGCCCAGATGTACGAGACCAAGCTGCGCGAAAACCAGATCGGCAGCGCCCAGGTGCTGCTGACGCATGCCGACCTTGCCGACCGTGAGCGCTACCTCAACGCGCGCTCCACCCTCGTCACGCTGCTGCGGCTGGGCGTGGTCCCGGTCATCAACGAGAACGACACCGTCGTCAACGACGAGATCAAGTTCGGCGACAACGACACGCTCGGCGCGCTCGTGGCCAATCTCGTGGAGGCCGACGCGCTGGTCATCCTCACGGACCAGAAGGGCCTCTACACGGCCGATCCGCGCAAGGACCCTGAAGCGAAGTTCGTGCACGAAGCCGCGGCGGGCGATCCGGCGCTCGAGGCCATGGCCGGCGGTGCGGGGTCGAGCATCGGCAAGGGCGGGATGATCACCAAGATCCTCGCGGCCAAGCGCGCCGCGGGCTCGGGCGCCTCCACGGTCATCGCCTGGGGGCGGGAAGCCGATGCGTTGCTGCGCCTGGCGAAGGGCGAAGCCATCGGCACGCTGCTGGTGGCGCAGACCGCCAAGCACCAGGCCCGCAAGCGCTGGATGGCCGACCATCTGCAGCTGCGCGGCGCCGTGGTCGTCGACGCAGGCGCGGCGGCCAAGGTGCGGGCCGAGGGCAAGAGCCTGCTGCCGATCGGCATGACGGGCGTGTCGGGCGAGTTCTCGCGCGGCGACGTGATCGCGGTGCGCGATACCGAAGGCGTTGAACTGGCCCGGGGCCTGGCCAACTATTCGAGCGTGGAAGCGCGGCTGCTCTGCCGCAAGCCCTCGTCCGAGTTCGAGCGCCTGCTGGGCTATGTGGCGGAGCCTGAAATGGTCCACCGCGACAACATGGTGCTGATGCCCGGCTGAGGCTGGAAATTGAAACGGGGCTCAAGGCCCCGTTTGTTTTTCTGGCTTACTGAACTTCCCGGACCGGATTCCGGATGTTCAGGACCATTTCCCCGACCGATGCGCGCGGGGCATTGCCGCGGCACAGTGCCTGGCCGGCGAGCGCCTTGGTGTAGCTGGAGTTCAGGTCGTAGAAGCGCTTCCACTCGGGCTTTTCGTTCTCGTGCCAGCTGCCTTCGTTGTAGCGGGCGTAGCTCTTCATCTCAGACGTCGCGCAGCGCACGCCTTCGTAGAAGGCATTGACGGCACCGCCGGAGCGGTTGTGGGCCACCACCACGTAGCGCACGATGCCGTCGTCGGTGATGGCGATCGTGTTCGGGTCGATGCCGAACCGCAGGCTCATGTACGGTGGCATCGAGATCGGCAGCAGGCGGCTTTCGCTGAACGCCGGGGGCGGCGGAACGGCGGTTTCGGCCCACTCCTTGTCCGTCTCGGTGCGCTTGGGCGGCGGCGGCATGCCGGCCTGGGCCCAGTCGGCGTTGTCGGTGTCGTGGTTGCCCGAAGCGCAGCCGGCGAGGACGCCGAAGCAGGCGAGCAGGAGGGCGCGTTCAGCGTTGCGTCGGAAGGAAGGGCGCTTTGTGGTTGGCAGAAGGGTCATCGCTCACTGAAGGAATGTCTGGATGCGGATCGAAGCTGCCGCCCGGCGGCAGGTCCAGTCCGGGCGGCGCCCCGGCGTCCAGCGAGTGGCGCTCGAATTCTCGGGCGCGCACGTTGCTGCGCAGGAAGCGGTTGCGGAAATCCTGCCGTGGCAGGTAGCGAGCAAGCTCGGTGAGCGCCATCTCGTAGACTCCGCGCTTGAACTCGACGACCACGTCGAGCGGCACCCAGTAGTCATGCCAGCGCCAGGCGTCGAATTCGGGATGGTCGGTTGCACGCAGGTTGAGATCCCAATCGTGGCCGACGAGTTGCAGCAAATACCAGATTTGTTTCTGGCCCTTGTAGTGGCCCCGTGCGTCACGGCGGATGAACCGATCCGGCACCTCGTAGCGCAACCAGTCGCGGGTACGGGCCACGATGCGCACATGCTCCGGGTGGAGCCCCACTTCCTCATGCAGTTCCCGGAACATGGCTTGCTCGGGACTTTCGCCGCGGTCTATGCCGCCTTGCGGAAACTGCCAGGAATGCGTGCGTATGCGTTTGCCCCAGAAAACCTGGTTTCTCTGGTTGAGCAGGATGATGCCGACGTTGGGCCTGAAGCCGTCCCGGTCGAGCATAATCAAACCCCAATTTTTGAACTGAGTCGATTATGCATGCCGGGGTGCCCTCGGCAAGCTGCGATGCAGGCTCTCAGGGTCTCTCCGGGGGAGCAGTTCCCCACTTCCATTTCGTTTCCATCACCGCGATTCCGATGAAAGCTTCCCGATTTTTTGTCTCCACCCTCAAGGAAGCGCCCGCTGACGCAGAGGTCGCGAGCCACCGGCTCATGATGCGCGCCGGCATGATCAAGAAGCTCGGCACGGGCATCTACACCTACATGCCCATGGGGCTGCGCGTGATCCGCAAGGTCGAGGCGATCGTTCGGGAGGAAATGAACCGCGCCGGCGCCGTCGAGATGACGATGCCGGTGGTGCAGCCGGCCGAGTTCTGGCAGGAGACCGGCCGCTTCGAGAAGATGGGCCCCGAGCTGCTGCGCATCAAAGACCGGCACGACCGCGACTTCGTGATCCAGCCGACCAGCGAAGAAGTGGTCACCGACATCGCCCGCCAGGAAATCCGCAGCTACAAGCAGCTGCCGAAGAATTTCTACCAGATCCAGACCAAGTTCCGTGACGAGCGCCGCCCGCGCTTCGGCCTGATGCGTGGGCGCGAGTTCATCATGAAGGACGCCTACAGCTTCGACCGCGACCTCGACGCGGCCAAGGCCAGCTACCAGGTCATGGCGCAGGCCTACCGCAACATCTTCGACCGCTTCGGCCTGCGCTATCGCGCCGTGGCGGCCGACAGCGGCGCCATCGGCGGCGACCTGAGCGAAGAATTCCAGGTGATCGCCGCAACGGGCGAGGACGCCATCGTCTACTGCCCCGACAGCGACTACGCCGCCAACATGGAAAAGGCCGAGGCGCTCGCCCCGGCCGGCCCGCGCCCCGCTGCAGCCAAGGCGCTCGAGAAGACGCCGACTCCCGGCAAGAGCACCTGTGCCGACGTGGCCGAACTGCTGGGCGTGCCGCTTTCCACCACCATCAAGTCGCTGGTGCTTGCCACCGACATCGTGGACGAGGCCGGCAACCCCAAGGGCTCGCAGGTCTGGCTGCTGCTGCTGCGCGGCGACCACGACATGAACGAGATCAAGGTCGGCAAGCTGCCCGGCCTGAACCAGGGCTTCCGCTTCGCGACCCTCGCCGAAATCGACGAGCACTTCGGCTGCAAGCCCGGCTACCTGGGCCCGCTGAACCTCAAGAAGCCCGTCAAGCTCGTGGCCGACCGCGAAGCCGCCGTCATGGCCGACTGGATCACCGGCGCGAACGAAGTCGATTTCCACATGACCGGCGTCAACTGGGGCCGCGACCTGCCCGAGCCCGACCTGGTGGCCGACATCCGCAACGTGGTCGCCGGCGACGCCTCGCCCGACGGCAAGGGTGTGCTGGCCATCGAGCGCGGCATCGAAGTGGGCCATGTGTTCGTGCTGGGCACCAAGTACAGCAAGGACATGAACGCCACCTACCTCGACGAAGGCGGCAAGCCGCAATTCCTCGAGATGGGCTGCTACGGCATCGGCATCACCCGCCTGCCCGCCGCCGCCATCGAACAGAACCACGACGAGCGCGGCATCATCTGGCCCGACGCGCTGGCACCGTTCACCGTGGTGGTCTGCCCGATCGGCATGGACCGCAGCCCCGAGGTCAAGGTGGCGGCCGAAGCGCTCTACGAAGAACTGCTCGCCAAGGGCGTCGACGTGCTGCTCGACGACCGCGGCGAGCGCCCCGGCGCGATGTTCGCCGACTGGGAACTCATCGGCGTGCCGCACCGCGTGGTCATCTCCGACCGCGGCCTGAAGGAAGGCCAGCTCGAATACCAGGGCCGGCGCGACACCGCGGCCACCAAGGTGCCTGTGGCCGGCATCGCCGAATTCATCAGCGGCAAGCTCGCGAAATGAGCCTGGAGGGCGGCCTCTCGCGACGCCATTGCCTGGGCGGCGCCATGACGGCGGGCGCCCTCACGATGTTGTCGCTGCCCCGGACCGCCCAGGCCGGCGCGCAGATCGAGGAGCCGCTCATCGACTCGGTGCGCACCGCGCTGAGCTCGGCCATCCACAACAAGGCGCCGCCGGTGCCCGAGTTCCCGAACACCGAAGCCCGGCTGGTGTACCTGCGCTGGCTCGGCGAGATGAGCGAGCGGCTCAAGAAGAAGATCCCCGACTGGCCGTCGCGCAAGGAATTCCTGCAGACCGCCTGGTACGAGTCCAAGCGCTCGGGCCTCGAGGTGAGCCTGGTGCTGGGGCTCGTGCAGGTCGAGAGCAATTTCCGCAAGTTTGCGGTGTCGAGCGCCGGCGCGCGCGGCTACATGCAGGTGATGCCCTTCTGGACGCGCGTGATCGGCGACTCCGACCCCGGCAAGCTGTTCCACATGCAGACCAACCTGCGCTTCGGCTGCGTCATCCTGCGTCACTATCTCGACCGCGAGAACGGCGACCTGTTCATGACGCTCGGACGCTACAACGGCAGCCGCGGCAAGTCGCCTTACCCGAATGCGGTGTTCGCCAACCAGCGCCTCTGGGCGTTCAACGACAGGGACCGCGAGCGCGACCGCTCGGCCGCCTGACGCAGCCGGACGCCACCGGATCTTCAGGCCGCCGGCGCCTTGGCGGTGCCCGAGCCCTTGGTGACCATCACCTGATCGATGCGGTAGCTGTCCACGTCCATCACCTCGAAGGTGTAGCCGCCCCAGGTGACGTTGTCGGTGCGCTTGGGCACGCGGCGCAGCATCACCATCAGGAAGCCCGCGAGCGTCTCGTATTCCTCCGAATGCGGCAGCTCGTCGATGTGCAGCGCGCGCTGCACGTCCTGGATGGGGGTGATGCCGTCGATGAGCCAGGAGTTCTCGTCGCGCTGCACGATCTGCTCTTCGTCGGGCATCGACACCAGGTCGCCCATCACCGTGCTCATCACGTCGTTGAGCGTGATCACGCCCACCACCAGGCTGTATTCGTTGACGATGATCGCGAAGTCTTCGTGCGCCTGCTGGAACTGCTCGAGCACCTCGGTCAGCGACAGCCGGTCGGGAATGACCAGCGCCTTGTGCAGCGGCAGGCCCTGGTCGAAGGCCAGCGGCTGGCCGCTGAGCACGCGCTGGAACATGTCCTTGGCGTCCACGTAGCCCAGCACGTGGTCGATGTCGCCATCGCACACCGGGTAGGCCGAGAACGGCTCGGCCACGATGCGCGCGCGCAGCACCGTCTCGGGGTCGTCGTGCAGGAACCACGCGATGTTGTCGCGCACCGTCATCACGCTGCTCACCAGCCGTGTCTCCAGCTCGAACACGTTGGCGATCACCTGCTGTTCGCGCACCGCGAGCACGCCGGCCCGCGCGCCGGCTTCGGTCATCGCGAGAATGTCGGCCGAGGTGATCTTGTCGTCGCGTGCCATCGGCATGCCCAGCGCCTTGAAAAGCAGATCGGTGCATCGCGTGAAGAACCACACCAGCGGCTTGAAGGTGGTGATCAGCAGCAGCATCGGCCCTACCATGCGCACCGCCAGTTGCTCGGGGTTGCTCATGCCCAGCCGCTTGGGGAACAGGTCGGCGAACACCAGGAACACCGCGATGACGATCACGAAGGAGCACAGGAACGCCACGTTGCCCGCGGCTTCCACGCTCAGCCATTTCTCGAAGAAGACGGCGAAATAGGGGCTGAGCGACCCTTCGCCCACCACGCCGCCGAGGATGGCCACGGCGTTCAGGCCGATCTGCACCACGGTGAAATAGTGGCCCGGCTGCTCCTGCACCCGCAGCACCTTCTCGGCCCGGGGGTCGCCCTCGTCGGCCATCTGGCGCAGTCGCAGGCGGCGCGAGGCTGCGAGGGTGATCTCTGCAAGGGAGAAGAACGCGCTCAGCGCGATCAGCAGGACGATGATGAGCAAGCTTTGGGTCAGGGTCATGGTGGCACGGCGAAGAATGCCATGGTGCCATGACTGAGGGTCTGTTCCAGCGACACCGCGGAACCGGCTTTGCCGGGCCGCTGGTGTCGCCCCCGGCGAGGGGGTTGGCGCAGCGACACGAAGTGCGCGAAGCCTGGGGGAGCGCCTATATCCCGCCGTGCGGATGGGTCGGGTCGACCCAGAGTACCGACTCCGGCTTCTCCACCGCTTCGATGTCGAGGTTGACCGCCACCGCCTCGCCATCGCTGCGGCACAGCACGCATTCCAGCGTCTCGGTGGCGCTGGCGTTGATTTCCTGGTGCGGTACGTAGGGCGGCACGTAGATGAAGTCGCCCGGCCCGGCTTCGGCCGAGAACTCGAGCTTCTCGCCCCAGCGCATGCGGGCCCGGCCGCGCACGACGTAGATCACCGATTCGAGATGCCCGTGATGGTGCGCTCCGGTCTTGGCGTCGGCATGGATGGTCACGGTCCCGGCCCAGAGCTTCTGCGCGCCGACGCGGGCGAAATTGATGGCCGCGGCCCGGTTCATGCCGGGCGTCTGGGCGGTGTTCACGTCGAGCTGGTTGGCGGCGATGACGCGCACGCCGTCATGCTTCCAGGCCGGTTCGCCCTCGTGGGAATGACCATGTGAATGGCCGTGCGAGTGGCCGTGATCGTGGCTCATCGCGGAGCCGCCGGATCAGGCGGAAGCGCCGCCGCCGATGACCTGCTGCAGCTCACCGGACTCGTACATCTCCATCATGATGTCCGAGCCGCCGATGAATTCGCCCTTCACGTAGAGCTGCGGGATGGTGGGCCAGTTGCTGTATTCCTTGATGCCCTGGCGGATGCCGTCGTCTTCGAGCACGTTGACGGTCTTGAGCGCCTTGGTGTCGACGCCGACCGCCTTGAGGATCTGGATCGCGCGGCCCGAGAAGCCGCACATCGGGAAGCTGGCGTTGCCCTTCATGAAGAGCACGAGTTCGTTGGTTTTGACGAGATCGTCGATACGTTGCTGGGCGTCGGACATGAGGACTCCTGAAAAGTGGGCTGAGGGGATTATTTCACCGTGCGCCAGATTCCGCCGGAGCAGCGCTGGATGCCGGCGAGGTCGTCGCGGCTTTGCACTTCGGCGAAACCGCGTTCGGCGAGCAGTTGGCGCACCGCGGCGGCCTGGTCGTGGCCGTGTTCGAGCAAGAGCCAGCCGCCTTCCGCAAGGTGCGCCGGCGCGTGCCGGACGATCTGGCGAATGTCGTCGAGCCCGTCGGCACCCGCGACCAGCGCGGAAACGGGCTCATGGCGCAGGGCGGGCAGGTGCGGATCGTTGGCGGCGATGTACGGCGGGTTGCTGGCGATGACCGCGTAGCCGGTGTCGGCGCCGTCGAGCCAGTCGGCCAAGGCGAAGCGCACCGGCAGGCCCAGGCGCCGGGCGTTGGCCTGCGCGACCGCCAGCGCGTCGGCGCTGGCATCGACCGCGTCGACCCGCGCGTCGGCGCGCGCGTGCTGGAGGGCCAGCGCGATCGCGCCGCTGCCCGTGCCCAGGTCGAGCACGCGCGGCGCAGCTTGCCCTTCGAGGCACTGCAACGCCCATTCGACCAGCGTCTCGGTGTCGGGCCGCGGCACCAGCACCCGAGCGTCGACCCGCAGGTCGAGCCCGTGGAATTCCTTCTCGCCGAGCAGATACGCCACCGGCTCGCCCGCGAGGCGGCGCGACAGTTGCGCGGAGAGCGCGGACCACGCGGTGTCCGGCATCGCGTCGGTGTCGTGCGCCAGTAGCCATGCGCGGTCGTGCGGCGCGCGCCCGAGCGCATGCAGCAGCAGCAACTGTGCGTCGAGCCGGTCGATGCCCAGCGCGATGCCGGCGGCCAGCGCCTGCGCCACGGTGGACGGCTTGGGGTCGTCGGTGGCCATCACGCCGGCAGGCTCGATTCCAGCTCGGCCAGCTGCTCGGCTTCGCGCGCGGCGCGCAGGGCGTCGAGCACGTCGCCGAGGTCGCCTTCCATGATGGCCAGCAGCTTGTAGAGCGTGAGATTGATGCGGTGGTCGGTGAGCCGGCCCTGCGGAAAGTTGTAGGTGCGGATGCGGTCCGAGCGGTCGCCGCTGCCGATCAGCCCCTTGCGCATGGCGGCGTCCTTGGCGGCGCGCTCGCTGCGCTCCTTCTCCTGGATGCGCGCCGACAGCACCTGCAGCGCCTTGGCCTTGTTGCGGTGCTGGCTGCGGTCGTCCTGGCATTCGGCCACGATGCCGGTCGGGATGTGCGTGATGCGCACGGCCGAATCGGTCTTGTTGATGTGCTGCCCGCCCGCGCCGCTCGCGCGGTAGGTGTCGATGCGGAGGTCGGCCGGGTTGATCTGCACGGCCACGGTTTCGTCGGGCTCCGCCAGCACAGCCACCGTGCAGGCGCTGGTGTGGATGCGGCCCTGCGTCTCGGTGGCCGGCACGCGCTGCACGCGATGGCCGCCCGACTCGAAGCGCAGGTGGCCGAACACGTCGTCGCCGGAGATGCGCACCACCACTTCCTTGTAGCCGCCGAGTTCGCTCTCGCTCTCGCTCACGATCTCGCAGCGCCAGCCGGCGCGCTCGCAGTAGCGCGTGTACATGCGCAGCAGGTCGCCCGCGAACAGCGCCGATTCGTCGCCGCCCGTGCCCGCGCGGATTTCGAGAAAAGCGTTGCGCGCGTCGTCCGGGTCCTTGGGCAGCAGCAGGCGCTGCAGCTCTTCCTCGAGTTGCACCAATTCGGCTTCGGCGCCGGAGATTTCCTCGCGCGCCATCTCGGCCATGTCGGGGTCGTCGAGCATTTCCCTGGCGCCGGCAATGTCGCTCTCGCGCTGCTTGTAGCGCTCGTAGCGGCCGGCGATCTGGGTGACTTCGGCATGCTCGCGCGAGATGGTGCGGTACTGCGCCATGTCGCTCATGATGTCTTCGCGCGAGAGCAGGAAGTCGAGTTCGCCGAGGCGCTGTGCGTAGCGTTCGAGTTGATGGCGCAGAAAGGATTTCACGGCGGAAGGGGCTCGAAAAAATGGGAGGAAGCCGCAATGCAGCGGCAGGCGCAATGAAGGCTGCGGCCGGCCAGGAGAAGGCCGTGGCCGGGCCGCTGGCGAGCGTCGCTAACGCTCTTTGCGCAGGAACAGGCGCGAGATGGTCTGCGCGGTCTGCTCGCGCGAGGTGGCGTCGCCCGCGTGCAGTTCGGCCAGCGCGCCGTGCATCATCTTCTGCGTGAGACCGCGCGACATGGCCTCGAGCACGGCCTCGACCGATTCGCCCTTGGCCAGCAGCTTGCGCGCACGCGCCATCTCGGCGGCACGCCATTCGTCGGCCTGCGCGTTGAGCTGCTGGATCAGCGGCACGGTGCCGCGCTGGCCCAGCCAGTGCATGAAGCTCTGCACGCCGGCATCGATGATGACTTCGGCCTGCGCCACGGCGGCCTGACGGTTGGCGTGGCCCTGCTGCACCACCTGCGCGAGGTCGTCGACGGTGTAGAGGTACACGTCCTCGAGCGCCTTCACTTCGGGCTCGATGTCGCGCGGCACGGCCAGGTCGACCATGAACATCGGGCGGTGCTTGCGTGCCTTGAGCGCGCGCTCCACGGCACCCAGGCCGATGATCGGCAGCGTGCTCGCGGTGCAGCTCACGACGATGTCGAACTCCGCCAGCCGCGCGGGCAGGTCGGCCAGCCGCAAGGCTTCGCCGCCGAAGCGCGAGGCCAGCTTCTCGCCGCGCTCGAGCGTGCGGTTGGCGATGCCGATCGACTTGGGCTCCTTGGCCGCGAAGTGCGTGGCCGCGAGGTCGATCATTTCGCCGGCGCCGACGAACAGCACGCGCGTCTTGCGCAGGTCTTCGAAGAGCTGGCCGGCCAGGCGCACGGCCGCGGCGGCCATGCTGATGGAGTGCGCGCCGATCTCGGTGGCGGTGCGCACTTCCTTGGCCACGGCAAAGGAGCGCTGGAACAGCTGGTTGAGCGTGCTGCCGAGTGCGCCGGCGGTTTCGGCCGCGCGCACGGCGTCTTTCATCTGGCCGAGGATCTGGGCCTCGCCCAGCACCATCGAATCGAGCCCGCTGGCCACGCGGAAGGCGTGGCGCGCGGCTTCGTCGTCATGCAGGGTGTAGGCGTGCGAGCGAAGCAGGGCGGGTGCCACGCCGCCGCTCTGGGCCAGCCAGCCGAAGGTGTGGTCGAGTGCGGCGTGTTCGGACGCGCAATAGATCTCGGTGCGGTTGCACGTGGAGATGATCGCGGCCTCGACCTGGGGGTGGCGGCCGGTGCCGAAAGAGCTGCGCAGGCTCTGCAGCGTGGGGGCGATCTGGTCGAGCGCGAACGCAAAACGACCGCGCAGATCGAGCGGCGCGGTCGTGTGGTTCAAGCCAAGAGCCCAGACAGACATGCCCGTGATTATAAAATCAGCAGCCGCGCCGGGCTTGCGCAGGGACAAATGGCTTTCCCTATGACAGCCATAAGCCCCGCCGCATGACCTCCCGCACGCATGCGGCCCCCCCGATGGACCTGTCCGACCTCCTCGATCACCTGCTCAATTTCGTCGCACCGGCCGCCTTCATGGCGCTGGTGCTGGTGTTCGCCGGCCGCTACCTGGGCGGCAGGCGTGCCGGCGTACCGCGCTGGTGGGCGCAACTGGTGCTTGTTTTCGCGGCCGGTGTCGCGGTGCTGGCGGCCGGCCTGGCGGTGTTCGGGCGCGACGGGATGATGGCGACGTACGCCGCGCTCGTGGTGGTCTGCGGCACCGTGCAATGGCTGGCGATGCGCGGCTGGCGCCGCTGAAAACCGCTCAGGCCGGGTCCAGCCGGCGGATCATGTAGATCGACCGGCCGGGGTAGGTGGCCAGCCGGGCCTGCTGTTCGGCGCCATCGGGCTGCGTTGCCGCATAGCCCTGGCGCTCCCAGAAACCGACCGAAGACTGCACCGACACCAGCGTCGAATGCCGCCATCCGGCCTGCGCCGCATGCGCCCAGGCATGGCGCACCAGCCGTGGGCCGAGGCCCAGCCCCGCGGCGTCGGGGTGCACCGCCAGGTCGTGCAGGTACAGCGAATCGGCCTGTGCGGCCACTTCGAACTCGCCGTGCAGCGGCGTCAGCTTGCCGGCCACCGACGGATAGCCCGCCAGATAGGCCCGCACGCCGCCGCCATGCTCGGCGACCCAGCCCGTATGGGGCGCGGCCGCGAGCCGGCGCGCGATCAGCTCGCCGTCTTCCACGAAGCCCGCGCCGTAGCAGGCGAGCTGGATCGCCAGCACGGCGTCGAGGTCGGCGGCGCGCATGGCGCGCACGAAGGCGGCGTCCGGCACCATCAGGCCAGCAGCAGCTTGTCGTCGTCCAGCTTCTCGCCGCGGGTCTGCTCGAACATGCGCAGCAGGTCGGGCACGTCGAGGCCGGCGCGCTGTGGGCCGGCCACATCGAGGATCACCTGGCCCTCGTGCAGCATCACCGTGCGCGAGCCGTAGTCCAGCGCCTGGCGCATGCTGTGCGTCACCATCATCGCGGTGAGCTGGCCGGCCTCGACGATCTTGGCCGTCAGCTCCAGCACGAAGGCGGCGGTCTTGGGGTCGAGCGCGGCGGTGTGCTCGTCGAGCAGCAGGATGCGCGAGGGCTTGAGCGAGGCCATCAGCAGGCTCACCGCCTGCCGCTGGCCGCCCGACAGCAGCCCGATGCGGTCGGCCAGGCGGTTCTCCAGCCCCAGCTTCAGGATCGACAGCTTCTCGCGGAACAGCTCGCGCAGGTTGCGGTTGAGCGCGAAGCCGAAGGCCCGCCGCTCGCCGCGCTTCCAGGCCAGCGCCATGTTCTCCTCGATGGTCAGCGCCTCGCAGGTGCCGGCCATCGGATCCTGGAACACGCGGGCCACCATGCCCGAGCGCTGCCAGGCGTTCATGCGGGTCACGTCTTTTCCGTCGATCTCGATGCTGCCCTTGTCGACGATCAGGTCGCCGCTCACCGCATTGAGAAAGGTCGACTTGCCCGCGCCGTTCGAGCCGATCACGGTGACGAACTGACCGGTGGGAATCTCCAGGCCGAGCCCGCGCAGCACGCGGTTCTCGATCGGGGTGCCCGGGTTGAAGGTCATCTCGAGTTGTTGGGCGCGCAGCATCAGTTCTTCCCCTTGAAAAGCGCGCGCAGCTTGCGCTTGTAGGCCGGCACCAGCAGCGCGAACGCCACCAGCACGGCGGTGACCAGGTTCAGGTCTTGCGCCTGCAGGCCCATGAAGTCGGTGTTCAGCGCCATCGCGATGAAGAAGCGGTAGAGCAGCGCGCCCAGCACGCAGGCCAGGGTGGTGATGACCATGCTGCGCGCCGGCAGCAGCGTCTCGCCGATGATCACCGCGGCCAGGCCGATCACGATCGTGCCCACGCCCATCGAGATGTCCGCCGTGCCCTGGCTCTGCGCGAACAGCGCGCCGGCCAGCGCCACCAGCGCGTTCGACAGCGCCAGGCCGGCCATGGTGTGGAAGTCGGTCGAAATGCCCTGGGCCCGCGCCATGCGCGCGTTGCCGCCGGTGGCGCGCATCGCCAGGCCGGCTTCGGAGGCGAAGAACATGTCGACCAGGATCTTGGCGACGATCACGATGAGAAGCAGCAACAGCGGCTTGGCCCACTGCTCGGGCATGCCGCCGAAGTCGACCATGCTGAACACCGTGGGTTCGGTGATGAGCGCCACGTTGGGCTTGCCCATCACGCGCAGGTTGATGGAGTACAGCGCGATCATCACCAGGATGCTCGCGAGCAATTGCATGATCTTCAGCTTGACGTTGAGCCAGGCCGTGACCCAGCCCGCGGCGGCGCCGGCCACGCAGGCCACCGCGGTGGCGGCCGCAGGGTTCCAGCCAGCGACGATCAGCGTCGCGGCCACGGCGGCGCCCAGCGGGAAGCTGCCGTCCACCGTGAGGTCGGGAAAATTGATGATGCGAAACGACATGAAGACGCCCAGCGCGACCAGTCCGAATATCAGACCGATCTCGATGGCGCCCAGCGAGGCGATGAGGGACATGTGGGGAGGCTTCCGGCAGGCGGCGAGGCAACAACGGGCCCGCCCCGGTGGATGAGACCGGGGCGCGGGCCCGTCGAAGGGCTTACTTGGTGCTCACGACCTTCGCCGTCTTCAGCAGCTCGTCGGACAGCGTCACGCCCTGCAGCTTGGCCGCGCCGGGGTTCACCACCAGCTCGAAGTTGGTGCTGGTCTGCGAGGCGATGGTGCCGGGCTTCTCGCCCTTGAGGATGCGCACCACGATCTTGCCGGTCTGGCGGCCGATGTCGCTGTAGTTCAGGCCCAGTGCGGCCACGGCGCCGCGCTCCACGGTGGCCGTGTCGGCCGCAACCACCGGCAGCTTGGCCTGCTGGGCCACCTTCACGATGCCTTCGAAGGCCGAGACCACGTTGTTGTCGGTCGGCGTGTAGATCACGTCGGCCTTGCCGACCAGGCTCTGGGCGGCGGTCGGCACGTCCACCGTGCGGGCGGCGGCGGCCTCGACCACCGTCATGCCGGCGGCCGAGGCGGCCTTCTTGAGCGACTCGACGATGGCCACCGAGTTGGCTTCACCGGGGCTGTAGATCACGCCGATGCGCTTGGCGTTCGGCACCACCTGCTTGATGAGGCCAACATGCTTTTCCAGCGGCGACAGGTCGGACACGCCCGTCACGTTGGTGCCGCTGGCCTCCCAGTTCTTCACCAGCTTGGCCGCCACCGGGTCGGTGATGGCCGAGTACACGACCGGAATGGTCTTGGTCGAGGCAACCACGGCCTGCGCCGACGGGGTGGCGATGGCGACGATCACGTCGGGCGCGTCGCCCACGTACTTGCGGGCGATCTGGGCGGCGGTGCCCACGTTGCCTTGCGCGCTTTGATAGGTGAACTTGAGGTTCTTGCCCTCTTCGTAGCCCGAAGCCTTGAGCTCCGCCTTCACGCCGTCGCGCACGGCGTCCAGCGCCGGATGCTCCACGATGGCCGTCACGGCCACCGACTTGGTGTCGGCCGCGAACGAAGGCGCGGCGGCCAGCATGCCGAGGGCCAGGGCCATTGCGCTGAAGGGTGTGCGAAGCAAAGCGTTTTTCACGTAGGGGTCTCCGGAGGGGAAATGGATGCGTCTGAGTGCGCCGCCGGCGGGGCCGGGGCAGTAAATCCAGCGGGCCGGGAATGCGTGCAGCAATCCCGGCGCTCGGAGTCTAGATCGTACTTTGCACAATTAAGGTGCATGAAAGGTCCGGACTTACCCCGCTTTGCACCATAAAATTGCATCCGCAACGGATCAATGGAAATGAAATTGCACGACGTCGAACTCGACCGGATCGACCGGCGGATTCTCGAACACCTCCAGACGAACGGCCGCGCATCCAATCTGGAGCTGGCGGAGGTGGCCAATCTTTCGCCCGCCCAGTGCCTGAGGCGCCATCGGCGGCTCGAGGAACTGGGGCTGGTGCACGGCTACGCGGCGCGGCTGAATGCGCGCCGGGTCGGGCTGGGCGTGATCGCCTTCATCCACGTGACCATGGCGCGCGGCCATGTCGACGAACTGCCCAAGTTCCAGGACCTGATCGCCGACATGAAGCAGATCCTGGAGTGCTATTCGGTGACGGGCGACTTCGACTACGTGCTCAAGGTCGTCGCGCAGGACCTGGAGTCGCTCTCGCAGTTCCTGATGCACACGCTGATGCACATGCCCGGGGTGTCGGCGGTGCGTTCGAGCGTGTGCCTCAACGAGATCAAGTTCACCACCGCGCTGCCTCTGGAGTGAGGGCGGCGCGGCGCTTCGCTCAGCTCTGCACGCCGGGGATCGGCGAGGCGGGCGATGAAGGCACGACGGGCGCCGGTGCCTCTGGCGCGGCCGCCATCACCATCGTCGGCACCGCCAGCGGCAGCGAGGCCTTCTTCAGCTCGTCCAGGATCACGAACAGCAGGTCGCTGCGCACCCCGCCCGCCAGCCGGGGGCTCGCCACGTAGGCAATGGCCTGGAAGATCAGCAGCCCGTTCTCTATGCCTTCGAGCGTGAGCGAGGGCGCCGGCGTTTCCAGCACGCCCTCATGCGCCTTGCAGGCCGCCAGGATCAGCTCGCGCACGCGCTGCGCGTCGGTGGTCAGCGGCATCGGCAGGCGGATCAGCACGCGGCCCTCGGCGTTGGCCAGGGTCATGTTGCGCACGGTCTTGGTGATGAACTCCGAGTTCGGCACGATCAGCGTGGAGCGGTCGCCCAGCTGGATTTCGGTGGCGCGCACGTTGATGCGCCGCACGTCGCCCTCGGCCGTGCCCAGCACCACCCAGTCGCCCACCTTCACCGGCTGCTCCGCCAGCAGGATCAGCCCCGAGATGAAGTTCTGCACGATCGCCTGCAGGCCGAAGCCGATACCCACCGACAGCGCGCTCGCCACCCACGCGATGCGCTCGATGCCGATGCCCAGCGCCGACAGCGTGAACGCGATCACCATGATGCCGCCGACGTAGCCCAGCAGCGTGGTGATGGAGCTCTGCATGCCCGGCTCGAACTGCGTGTTCGGCAGGTAGCTGCGCGTGAGCCAGCGCTTGAACACCCGCAGCATGATGAAGCCCACCACCGCCACCGTCAGCGCGCTGAGGATCGCGCCCGGCACCAGCTGGAACTCGCCCACCTTCACGCCGGAGCCGAGCTTGCCGCCGCGCTGGAACACCTCGCCCGGCGAGGTGCCCAGCGGCGCGGCCAGCGCGATCAGCATGTACACGAACAATGCGACGCGGCTGATGCCCGACAGCACCGTGGCCGCCTGGTCCAGCGTCTGCGGCGCGAGGCCGAAGCTCTTCTGCAGCTTCTGGCCGAAGGCGCTGCGCGACGACGCGATGGCCATGAACACGTCGTCGGCGAACTTGAACAGCACATAGAAGGCCGCCGCCACGATGCCGGTCCAGGTGAGCTGAGAGGCCAGGAAGCTGCCCAGCGCCACGTAGCCCAGGCCCACCAGCACCCAGATGGCGATCATCAGCGCGCCGATCAGCGCCACCAGCAGGCCGACCCACATCGGCCGCTCGGGCAGGCCAGCCGCGGGGGCGTCCGCGCGCAGGGCCTTCAGCCGGTAGATCACCGTGCCGACCAGCGCGGTGAGGATCAGCGCCGTGAGCACGTGCGTGGCCACCACGGCGGCAAAGCTGGCGTCGACCAGCGCGTTGACTTCGGCCGGCGTCCAGGCCAGTGCCGCCACCAGCGCCACCAGCCAGGGCAGCGCCGCGAGCTTGCTGGCCGTGGCGTCGGGAATCGGCGGCAGCCGCCAGGAAGGCCGGGCCGTGGCCAGAAGGGCGCGGCCCAGTCCGATGACGAAAGCCATGAAGGTCAGCGCCTGCGCCGAGGACTGCAGCGCCTTGCGCGCCAGCGGGTCCCATGTGGCGTGCGCCTTGAGCACCTCCACGAAGCCATGCGCCGCCACGGCCACCAGCAGCACATGGCTCCCCACGATCCCGATCACCAGCAGCGAGCGCCGCAGCCGGCCGGCGGGCAGCATCCGGGTCGCGAGCCGGGTGAGCAGGCGCTCGGCGGCCCAGACGCCCAGCCATGCCAACAGCAATGCGCCGATGAGTGTCGCGATCACCAGCGTGAGCGATGCGGGCGCCAGTGCCTGGTCGAAACCCGCGCTGAGCGCCGAGCCCATGGTCCGCAGCCGTTCCAGGTCGTCGGGCCAGGCGTCCTGCAGGTCGGTCCAGAAGCGTCCGGTGAGCGGGGAGGCGGCGCGCTCGGTGAGCTGAGCCTCGAACAGTTCCCGGCGCTGCGTGACGAGGTCGGTGCCGCGCTGGCGCACGTCGACCGACAGCAGTCGCGCGAGCCGGATGTCGGCGTCCAGCGCGTTGCGCTCCTTGGTCAGGCGCGCACGCTGGCGGGTGATGTCGGGGTCTTCGGTGGCGCCGGCCCCGGGCGGGTTGCCGAGCTCGCCGAGGCGGGCGTTCAGGTCGGCCAGCTCGCCGGTGCGCGCGGCGACGAACTTGTCGGCCTGCGTGCCGATGTCGTTGATCTGCGCGAGCAGCTTGCGCGCGTCATCGTCGGTTTCGGCGGCGGCGCTGAGCTTGTTGAACTGGGCGCGCAGTTCGGCGACCGTGGGCGTCGGAGCGACGGCTGTGGCGGTGCCGCTGTTGTTGCTGCTGTCGGGCTGCGCCATTGCGCCGCCGCACGTCAGCAGCGCGGCGAGGCAGAAGGTCGCGAAACGTAGGGTCCAACTCATGGCCGCATCATAGAAGCCGCCATTGCGTAAGAACCGGTAAGAAATGCAGCCTCAGCCGGCCGGAGGAAAGAGGTCGACCCGGTCGGTGATGATGCCGTCGGTGCCGAGGTCGATCAGCCGCTTCGCGGCCCACTCGTCGTTCACCGTGTAGCTCAGCGCGCGCATGCCGGCGCCGTGCACCTGCGCGACCACGCCGGCGTCCCACAGCGCGTGGTTGCAGACGATGGCCACGCAGCCGAGCTGCCGGGCGGCTTCGAGCCAGCCCTTCCAGAGCGAGTCGAGCAGCAGGCCGCGCGGCAGCTCGGGCTGGGCCGCTTGCGCGCCTTTCAGCGAATCGACCTGGAATGAGGTGAGCAGCGGCGGCACGGCCGCGCCCTGCCACAGGCGGGCGGCTTCGCGCGCCACCACCTCGCCGGTCTCGCGCTCGACGCCCGGCGTGGGCTTGATCTCGATGTTCAGCAGGTGGCCGTTGGCCAGGCAGAAGCGCGCGATGTTCTGCAGCGTGGGCAGTGGCTCGCCGGCATGGCCGCGCGAATGCCAGCCGCCGGCGTCGAGCTGCGACAGCGCGCTCCAGGGCTGCTCGCCGCCGATGCCGCGGCCGCTGGTGGTGCGCTCGAGCTTGGCGTCGTGCATCAGGAACGGCACGCCGTCGGCGCTGAGCTTGGCGTCGCACTCGAACATGCGATAGCCGTGGGCCGCGCCCAGCCTGAAGGCGGCCAGCGTGTTTTCAGGCGCCAGCTTGCCGGCGCCGCGATGCGCGACCCAGCGGGGGTAGGGCCAGGGCTTCAGCTCGCTCATCGTTCAATCCACGCGCTTGCCGGAGCCGGCGTCGAACCAGTGCAGCTTTTCTTCGCGCGCGGCGATCTTCACCGTGTCGCCGGCCACCGGCGGGCGGTCGCCTTCGTCGGTGCGCATGATGATCTGCTCGTCGCCGATGCGGCCGTACACCAGGCGCTCGGCGCCCAGCAGCTCGACCTGCTCGACCTGCACCGACCAGCCGCTTTCGTCGAGCTTCATGTGTTCGGGTCGGATGCCCAGGATCTGGCCCGGGCGCACGCCCGGCGCGTGCTTGAGCAGGTTCATGGGCGGCGAGCCTATGAAGCTCGCCACGAAGGTGGTGGCTGGGCGGTTGTACACCTCCTCGGGCGTCGCGAACTGGTCCATCACGCCGCCGTTCATCACGATGATGCGCTGCGCCAGCGTCATGGCCTCGACCTGGTCGTGCGTGACGAACAGCGAGGTGATGCCGAGCTCGCGGTGCAGCTTCTGGATTTCGAGGCGGGTCTGCGCGCGCAGCTTGGCGTCGAGGTTGGACAGCGGCTCGTCGAACAGGAACACCTGCGGCTGGCGCACGATGGCGCGGCCCATGGCCACGCGCTGGCGCTGGCCGCCGGAGAGTTCGCGCGGCTTGCGCTCCAGCAGGTGGCCCAGCTCGAGGATCTTCGCGGCCTTGTCCACGCGCGCCTTGATCTCGGGCACCGGCACCTTGAGGATCTTCAGGCCGTAGGCCATGTTGGCGAACACCGTCATGTGCGGGTAGAGCGCGTAGTTCTGGAACACCATCGCGATGTCGCGCTCGGACGGCTCGAGGTTGTTCACCACGCGGTTGCCGATGGAGATTTCGCCGGCCGAGATTTCCTCGAGGCCGGCCACCATGCGCAGCAGCGTCGACTTGCCGCAGCCCGAGGGGCCGACGATGACGATGAATTCGTGGTCGGCGATCTCGGCGCTCACGCCGTGGATGACCTGGTTGGCTTTCGGCCCGTGGCCGTAGCGCTTGATGACGTTGCGTAGAGAGAGAGCAGCCATGTTTCGTTCGTTCTGCGTTTATTTGTCGGTATCTACCAGGCCCTTGACGAACCACTTCTGCATCAGCACCACCACGATGCCCGGCGGCAGCATGGCGAGCACGGCGGTGGCCATGACCACGTTCCAGTCCACGGGCGATTCGCCGTTGCCGGTCATGGCCTTGATGCCGACCACGATCGGGTACATGTTCTCGCTGGTCGCGGCGATCAGCGGCCAGAGGTACTGGTTCCAGCCGTAGATGAACTGGATCACGAACAGCGCCGCGATGCTGGTCTTCGACAGCGGCAGCAGGATGTCCTTGAAGAAGCGCATGGCCCCGGCGCCGTCCACCCGGGCGGCTTCCACCAGCTCGTCGGGCACCGTCAGGAAGAACTGGCGGAACAGGAAGGTGGCCGTGGCCGAGGCGATCAGCGGCACCGAGAGCCCGGCGAAGGTGTTGATCATGCCGAGGCTGGCGACCACCTGGTAGGTCGGGCCGATGCGCACTTCGACCGGCAGCATCAGCGTGATGAAGATCAGCCAGAAGCACAGGCTGCGCAGCGGGAAGCGGAAGTACACCACCGCGAAGGCCGACAGCAGCGAGATGCTGATCTTGCCGAAGGTGATGATGAAGGTGATGACCGAGCTGACCCAGATCATGCGGGCCACCGACACGTTGGTGCTGGTGCGCCCGCCGCCGGTCAGCGCGGCCTTGTAGGTTTCCCAGAAGTTGGCGCCGGGCAGGATCGGCATCGGCGCCTGCATGATTTCCTGCGGCGTGTGCGTGGAGGCGACGAAGGCCAGGTAGATCGGGAAGACCACCAGCAGCACGCCGAAGATCATGATCGCGTGCGCGAGGATGCCGAGGGAGGGGCGGCGCTCAACCATGGCGGGCCTCCGTGGTGGTGGGATCGAGTTGCATGAGGGGGGAGGTCATCAGTACTGGACCTTCTTTTCGACGTAGCGGAACTGCAGCACCGTGAGGCAGATGACGATGGCCATCAGCACGACCGACTGCGCGGCCGCGCCGCCGAAGTCCATGCCGCGGAAGCCGTCGAAGTACACGCGGTAGACCAGCGTGGCGGTGTCCTTGCCGGGGCCGCCCTGCGTGGTGGCGTCGATGATCGCGAAGGTGTCGAAGAAGGCGTACACCATGTTGATCACCAGCAGGAAGAAGGTGGTGGGGGTGAGCAGGGGGAACTGGATCGTCCAGAAGCGGCGCATCGGGCGCGCGCCGTCGATGGCCGCGGCCTCGATCAGCGACTTAGGGATCGATTGCAGGCCCGCCAGGAAGAACAGGAAGTTGTACGAGATCTGCTTCCAGACCGCCGCCATCACGACCAGCGCCATCGCGTCGCCGCCGTTGAGCAGGTGGTTCCAGCTGAAGCCCATCTTCTTGAGCCAGTACGCGACGATGCCGATCGACGACGAGAACATGAACGACCAGAGCAGCCCGGTGACCACCGGCGCCACCGCGTACGGCAGGATCAGCACGCTGCGGTAGAAGCGCGAGCCGCGCACCACGCGGTCGGCAAAGACGGCCAGCACCAGCGCGATGGACAGGCCGAGCACCGTCACCAGCGTCGAGAAGATCAGCGTGGTCTGGAACGACGCCATGTAGGTGCTGTCGTTCCACAGCGCCACGAAATTGTCGAATCCGACCCATGTGACCGAATTGCCGAAGGCATCCTGCTGCTGCAGCGACTGCACCAGCGCCTGGCCGGCGGGCCAGAAAAAGAAGACGCCGACGATGATCAGCTGCGGGGCGAGCAAAGCCCAGGGCAGCCAGCTCGAGCGGAAGAGGACGCGTTTTTCCATGGGAGAGGGCGTTCAGGTCACAGACACACTAAATAAGCAAACAGCCAGCACTGCACGGGGGCAGGCTGGCTTGCGATGTTAAAACGAACCGAAACGAACATTCGTTCGCGCCGATTCGCCGGGTGCAGAGCTTACTTGTTTGCGGCCTGGAATTTCACCAAAAGTTCGTTTCCGCGCTTGACGGCGCTGTCCAGGGCTTCCTTCGGCGTCTTTTTACCGGTCCAGATCAGCTCGGTTTCCTCGTCTTCGATGGCGCGGATCTGGGGCAGGTTGCCCAGGCGCACGCCACGCGACTTGTCGGTCGTCTTCTTGATCATCTGGTTCACGGCCACGTCGGTGCCCGGGTTTTCCTTGTAGAAGCCGGTCTTCTCGGTCAGCTCATAGGAAGCCATGGTGATCGGCAGGTAGCCGGTGCGCATGTGGCTCTCGGACTGGACCTTGGGGCTCGACAGGAAGGTGAAGAACGCGGCCACGCCCTTGTAGTTGGCGGCCGGCTTGCCCGACATCACCCACAGGCTGGCACCACCGACGATGGTGTTCTGGGGCGCGCCCTGCACGTCCGGGTAGTACGGCAGCGCCGACTCGGCGAACTTGAACTTGGCGTCGCGCTTCACGCTGGCGTAGCTGCCCGACGAGCCGATGAACATGGCGCATTCACCCGAGGTGAACGAGGTGATGGGCTTGCTGGCGCGGCCCTTGTAGACGAACAGGCCCTGCTTGGCCATGTTGGACAGGTTCTCGAAGTGGCGAACGTGCAGCGGCGAGTTGAATTCCAGGCGCGCGTCGAGGCCGCCGAAGCCGTTGTTCTTGGTGGCGTACGAGGTGTTGTGCCAGGCCGAGAAGCTCTCGAGCTGGGCCCAGCTCATCCACGAGGTGGTGAACGGGCACTGGTTGCCGCTGGCCTTGAGCTTGGCGGCGGCCGCAACGACTTCGGGCCAGGTGGCGGGGGCCTTTTCAGGGTCCAGGCCGGCGGTCTTGAAGGCGTCCTTGTTGTAATAGAACACCGTCGTCGAGCTGTTGAACGGGAACGACAGCATCTGGCCGTTGGGGGCCGTGTAGTAGCCGGCCACGGCGGGGATGTACGCCTTGGGGTCGAACTTCTGGCCGCCTTCCTTCATGACGTCGGCCACGGGCTTGATGGCGCCCTTGGAGTACATCATGGTGGCGGTGCCCACTTCGAACACCTGGAGGATGTCGGGCGCGTTGCCCGAACGGAAGGCGGCGATGCCGGCTGCCATGGACTGGTCGTATTCGCCCTTGTAGGTGGGAACGACCTTGTAGTCCTTCTGGCTCTCGTTGAACTGCTTGGCCAGGTCGTTGACCCAGTCGTTCAGGGCGCCATCCATCGAATGCCACCACTGGATTTCAGTCTGGGCCTGGGCGAGAACTGGCATCACCAGCGAGGTGGCCAGCGCCGAAGCGATGGCGAGCGTCTTGAAGCGCATGAAGAAAACTCCTGAGGGTTTGAGAAACCCGCGATATTAGGTTACGAATATGAACGTTTCGCGGCGATTGTTTTCGCATGAACGCGATTTCACTCAAACCGGGGAAACCCTTTTGACCATCCGCGCTCCTGTTTGGTGCATCGGCTTGCTGCGCTGCACCATGCTAGCCTTCGGGAATGAGCAAAACCTCTCTCGACAAAAGCAAGATCAAGTTCCTTCTTCTTGAGGGCATTCATCCTTCGGCCATCGAGGTGATCCGCGAGGCCGGCTACAGTCAGATCGAGACCCTGCCCAAGGCCCTGCAGGGCGAAGAGCTCAAGGCCAAGCTGGCCGACGTGCACTTCCTGGGCATCCGGTCGCAAAGCCAGCTCACGGCCGACGTGCTGTCGGCCGCGCCCAAGCTGGTGGCGGTGGGCTGCTTCTGCATCGGCACCAACCAGGTCGACCTGGACGCCGCCCGCGAGCGCGGCGTGGCGGTTTTCAACGCCCCCTACTCCAACACCCGCTCGGTGGCCGAACTGGTGCTGGCCGAGGCCATCCTGCTGCTGCGCGGCATCCCTGAGAAAAATGCCCTGGCGCACCGCGGCGGCTGGCTCAAGTCGGCCGTCAATTCGCACGAAATCCGCGGCAAGACGCTGGGCATCGTGGGCTACGGCTCCATCGGCACCCAGCTTTCCGTGCTGGCCGAAGCGCTGGGCATGCATGTGGCCTTCTACGACGTGGTCAGCAAGCTGCCGCTGGGGAATGCCCGCCAGGTGCCCAAGCTGCACGACCTGCTGGCCCAGAGCGACATCGTGACCCTGCACGTGCCCGAGCTGCCGTCCACCAAGTGGATGATCGGCGAGGCCGAAATCGCCGCCATGAAGCCGGGCGGCATCCTGATCAACGCCGCGCGCGGCACCGTCGTCGAGATCGACGCCCTGGCCGCCGCCATCAAGGCCAGGAAGCTCTGGGGCGCCGCCATCGACGTGTTCCCGGTCGAGCCGGGCAGCAACAAGGACGAGTTCGTGTCCCCGCTGCGCGGCCTGGACAACGTGATCCTGACCCCGCACATCGGCGGCTCGACCATGGAGGCGCAGGCCAACATCGGCGGGGAAGTGGCGGAGAAGCTGGTCAAGTACAGCGACAACGGCACCTCGATCTCGTCGGTCAACTTCCCCGAGGTCGCGCTGCCCGCGCACCCCGGCAAGCACCGCCTGCTGCACATCCACCGGAACGTGCCGGGCGTGCTGTCGGAGATCAACAAGATCTTCTCGGACAACAACATCAACATCGCCTCGCAGTACCTGCAGACCAACGAGAAGGTCGGCTACGTGGTGATGGACATCGACGCCGCCTCGTCCGACCTGGCGCTGGAGAAGCTGGCCAAGGTGAACGGCACCATCCGCAGCCGCGTGCTGTTCTGAGCTTTTCCGGGGTGCCGGGACGCGGCACCGCCGCGCTTAGCACAAGGGCGTAGCGGGCGCCACGAGGCAAGACCCCAGTCGCTGCCCTAAAATCTCCGGCCCGGCTGAGTGGGCGCGCAGCGCCTGGCCGAGGCGCCACCCCGATGAATGCTCCGACCGCGTTGAATACGCTGTTGTCACAGGCCGCAGAGCCTGTGCGACTGCGCGAGATCCCGTACAACTACACCAGTTTCTCCGACCGCGAGATCGTGATTCGCCTGCTGGGCGAACGCGGCTGGGACCTGCTCCAGAACCTGCGCGCCGAGCGCCGCACCGGCCGATCGGCGCGCATGCTCTACGAGGTGCTGGGCGACATCTGGGTCGTGCAGCGCAACCCCTATCTCGTCGACGACCTGCTCGACAACCCGCGCCGGCGCGGCCAACTGGTCGATGCCCTCAGGCACCGCCTGGCCGAAGTGCAGAAGCGACGCACCCCCGACAGCGACCTGCCGCGCGACCAGCTCGTGGGCGAGCTCACCGGCCTGGTGGGCGACGCCGTGGCTGCCTTCGACACCAAGTTCCGCGACGTCGCCGCCCTGCGCCGCAAGGCCACGCGCGTGCTGCGCCGGCTCACGGCCAAGGACAACATCAAGTTCGACGGGCTGTCGCGCGTGTCGCATGTGACGGACGCCACCGACTGGCGCGTGGAGTACCCCTTCGTGGTGCTGTGCCCCGACACCGAGGCCGAGATGGCGCTGCTGGTCAAGGGCTGCATCGAGCTGGGCCTGACCATCATTCCGCGCGGGGGCGGCACCGGCTACACCGGCGGCGCCATTCCGCTGACCTGGAAGAGCGTGGTCATCAACACCGAGAAGCTCGAGGCGATGACCGAGGTCGAGCATGTCTCGCTGCCCGGCCTGGATGCGTCCGTGCCGACCATCTGGACCGAGGCCGGCGTGGTCACGCAGCGCGTGGCCGACGCGGCCGAGCGCGCGGGCTTCGTGTTCGCGGTCGACCCGACCTCTGCCGAAGCCTCCTGCGTGGGCGGCAACGTGGCCATGAACGCGGGCGGCAAGAAGGCCGTGCTCTGGGGTACGGCGCTCGACAACCTCGCCTCGTGGCGCATGGTCACGCCGCAGGCCGAATGGCTCGAAGTCACGCGCTTCGGCCACAACCTCGGCAAGATCCACGACGCCGAGAGCGCCGTGTTCGAGCTGCAGTACTACGCGGCCGACGGCAAGACCAAGCTGCGCACCGAGCGCCTGGACATCCCGGGCCGCACCTTCCGCAAGGAAGGCCTCGGCAAGGACGTGACCGACAAGTTCCTGTCGGGCCTGCCGGGCATCCAGAAAGAGGGCTGCGACGGCCTCATCACCAGCTGCCGCTGGGTGGTGCACCGCATGCCGGCGCACACCCGCACCGTCTGCCTGGAGTTCTTCGGCAACGCCAAGGACGCGGTGCCCAGCATCGTCGAGATCAAGGACTTCATGTTCGCCGAGCAGAAGCGCTCCGGCGTGCTGCTGGCCGGCCTGGAGCACCTGGACGACCGCTATCTGAAGGCCGTGGGCTACGCCACCAAGTCGAAGAAGCACGGCGGCCTTCCCAAGATGGTGCTGTTCGGCGACATCGCCGGCGACGACGCCGATGCGGTGGCCCGCGTCACCTCGGAAGTGGTGCGCATCGCCAATTCGCGCAGCGGCGAAGGCTTCATTGCCATCAGCCCCGAGGCGCGCAAGAAGTTCTGGCTCGACCGCAAGCGCACGGCCGCCATCAGCAAGCACACCAACGCCTTCAAGATCAACGAAGACGTGGTGATCCCGCTGCCGCGCATGGCCGAGTACAGCGACGGCATCGAGCGCATCAACATCGAGCTGTCGCTGCAGAACAAGCTGGCGCTGACCGACGAACTGGAGGCCTTCCTCACGCGGGGCAACCTGCCGCTGGGCAAGACCGACGACGCGCACGAGATTCCCGCGGCCGAACTGCTCGAAGACCGCGTGGCGCAGGCCGTGGCGCTGGTGCAAGAGGTGCGGGCGCTGTGGGCCGGCTGGCTGCGCGATGTCGATGCGCAGTTCGCGCAGCTGCAGGACCACACCCTGCGCGCGAGCTGGAAGACGCAGCTGCGCCAGCCGCTGCAGGAGATTTTCTCGGGCGCCGAGTTCGCGCCGATCCTGGCCGAATGCACGGCCATCCACAAGCGCGTGCTCAAGGGCCGCGTGTGGGTCGCGCTGCACATGCACGCGGGCGACGGCAACGTGCACACCAACATTCCCGTCAACAGCGACAACTACGAGATGCTGCAGACCGCGCATGCCGCGGTGGTGCGCATCATGGCGCTGGCGCGCAGCCTCGACGGCGTGATCTCGGGCGAGCACGGCATCGGCATCACCAAGCTCGAGTTCCTGAGCGACGAGGAACTGCGCCCGTTCACCGAATACAAGGCCAAGGTCGACCCCGAAGGCCGCTTCAACAAGGGCAAGCTGCTGCGCGCGCCCGCCGGCCAGGTCGAGACGCTGCATGCCGACCTGACCAACGCCTACACGCCGAGCTTCGGCCTCATGGGCCACGAGTCGCTGATCATGCAGCAGAGCGACATCGGCGCCATTGCCGACAGCGTGAAGGACTGCCTGCGCTGCGGCAAGTGCAAGCCGGTGTGCGCCACGCACGTGCCGCGCGCCAACCTGCTCTACAGCCCGCGCAACAAGATCCTCGCCACCTCGCTGCTGGTGGAGGCCTTCCTCTACGAAGAGCAGACGCGGCGCGGCGTGAGCATCAAGCACTGGGAAGAGTTCGAGGACGTGGCCGACCACTGCACCGTGTGCCACAAGTGCCTCACGCCGTGCCCGGTGAAGATCGACTTCGGCGACGTGTCGATGAACATGCGCAACCTGCTGCGCAAGATGGGCCAGAAGAGCTTCCGCCCCGGCAACGCGGCCGCGATGTTCTTCCTCAACGCGACCAACCCGCAGACCATCAAGACGATGCGCGCGGGCATGGTGGGCGTGGGCTTCAAGGCGCAGCGGCTGGCCAACGACCTGCTGCGCGGCCTCGCGAAGAAGCAGACCGCCGCGCCTCCGGCGTCGCTGGGCGCGGCGCCCATCAAGGAGCAGGTGATCCACTTCATCAACAAGAAGATGCCGGGCGGCCTGCCAAAGCAGACGGCGCGCGCGCTGCTCGACATCGAGGATGCCGACTACGTGCCGATCATCCGCAACCCGAAAGCCACCACCTCGGAGACCGAGGCGGTCTTCTACTTCCCGGGGTGCGGTTCGGAGCGGCTGTTCTCGCAGGTGGGGCTGGCCACGCAGGCCATGCTGTGGCATGCGGGCGTGCAGACCGTGCTGCCGCCGGGCTACCTGTGCTGCGGCTATCCGCAGCGCGGCAGCGGCCAGTTCGACAAGGCCGAGAAGATGATCACGGACAACCGCGTGCTCTTCCACCGCGTGGCCAACACGCTCAACTACCTCGACATCAAGACGGTGGTGGTGAGCTGCGGCACTTGCTACGACCAGCTGCAGGGCTACCAGTTCGACAAGATCTTCCCGGGCTGCCGCATCATCGACATCCACGAATACCTGCTCGAAAAGGGCATCACGCTGGCCGATGCCGGCGGTGGCGGCTACCTGTACCACGACCCCTGCCATTCGCCGATGAAGCAGCAGGACCCGATGAAGACCGTGAAGGCGCTGGTCGGCGACAACGTGCTCAAGAACGACCGCTGCTGCGGCGAGTCGGGCACGCTGGGCGTTTCGCGGCCCGACATCTCTACGCAGATCCGCTTCCGCAAGGAAGAAGAGCTGAAGAAGGGCGAGGCCGCGCTGCGCGACAGCGGCAAGGTCGGCGCACAGGACAACGTGAAGATCCTCACCAGCTGCCCGAGCTGCCTGCAGGGCCTCTCGCGCTACGGCAACGACCTGAACAACGGCCTGCTCGAAGCCGACTACATCGTGGTCGAGATGGCCAACAAGATCCTCGGCGCCGACTGGATGCCCACCTACGTGGCGGCCGCCAACCAGGGCGGCATCGAGCGGGTGCTGGTATGACCGGGGCGGCGCGGCAAGGCTGCTTGCTCTGCGAAGGCCCGGGCGGGCGCCTCGTGTTCGAAGGCGCGAAGCTGCGCGTGATCCATGCGGAGGAAGCGGGCTTCCCGGCCTTCTATCGCGTGGTCTGGCGCGACCACGCGGCGGAGTTCTCCGACCTGGACGCAGCCGATCGCGTGCTGTGCATGGAGGCGGTGGCCGTGGTCGAGCAGTGCATGCGCGAGCGGCTCAAGCCCGCCAAGATGAACATCGCCGCGCTCGGCAACATGGTGCCGCATCTGCACTGGCACGTGATCGCGCGCTTTGCCGGCGACAGCCATTTCCCCGGCTCCGTGTGGGCTCCGGCGCAGCGCGAGCGCAATGCGGCACACGAGGCGGAGATCGCCTCGCAGCTGCAGGCCCTGGAGGCTGCGATGATCGAGCGACTGGGCACAAGGAGTTTCTGATGGCAGGCTTGAAACCGGGCGCACCGACGCCGCAATCGATCACCGTTCACGGCCAGTCGCGCGTGCTCGAGGTGGGCTTCTCGGACGGCGCGAGCTTTCGCATTCCCTTCGAGCTGATGCGCATCTACTCGCCTTCGGCCGAGGTGCAGGGCCATGGCCCGGGCCAGGAAATCCTGCAGACCGGCAAGCGCGACGTGGAGCTGGTCGACCTCGAAGCCGTGGGCAACTATGCCGTGCAGCCGACCTTCAGCGACGGCCACAACACCGGCATCTACTCGTGGGACCTGCTCTACGAACTGGGCGCGAAGCAGGCCGAGCTGTGGGCCACTTACGAGCAGAGGCTGGCCGCTGCAGGCGTCGATCGAGACGCGCCGATGATCGAGCAGGGCGGGCACGGCTGCAGCAGCCACTGAGCTGGAGCCATGGCCCTACACCCTTAAAGGGCGGGCGGAAAAAGCAACAAATGTCCGCCGTGCGTGCGGGGTCGTCGGCTTGATGTGAAGGCTTCCGGCCTAACATCGGTTGCATGAGCACCACACACTTCGGCTTCGAAACAGTCGACGAAAGCGAGAAGGCGAAACGCGTACGCGGCGTCTTCGACTCGGTCGCCTCGCGCTACGACGTCATGAACGATCTGATGTCCGCGGGCCTGCACCGTGCATGGAAGGCCTACACCGTGATGGTCGCGAACGTGGGCGAAGGCTCGCGTGTCCTCGACATCGCGGGCGGCACCGGCGACCTCGCCCTGGCCTTCGCCAAGAAGGTCGGCGCCACCGGCGAGGTGGTCCACACCGACATCAACGAAGCCATGCTGCGCACCGGCCGCGACCGATTGCTCGACGCCGGCGTGTCGTTGCCCACGATGGTCTGCGACGCCGAGAAGCTGCCTTTCCCCGACAACCACTTCGACGTGGTCACCGTGGCCTTCGGCCTGCGCAACATGACCCACAAGGACATCGCGCTGAAAGAGATGAACCGCGTGCTCAAGCCGCGCGGCAAGCTGCTCGTGCTGGAGTTCTCGAAGGTCGCCAAGCCGCTGGCCAAGGCCTACGACTGGTACTCCTTCAACGTGCTGCCGCGCCTGGGCAAGCTCGTGGCCGGCGACGACGCGAGCTATCGCTACCTGGCCGAATCCATCCGGATGCACCCCTCGCAAGAGGAGCTCAAGACCCTCATGAAAGAGGGCGGTTTCGGACATGTGGACTATCACAACATGACTGGTGGCATCGCCGCCCTCCATGTTGGAATCAAATGTTGATGAGGCGAATCTTTCGCTCAAGAGGAGACGACATGAAGAGTTTGGGTACTTTGTTCTTGGCGGTCGCGATGGTGCTGGGCAGTGTCCAGGCCGAAGCGGCCCGCATGGGTGGCGGCAAGTCGGTGGGACGCCAGTCGTCCAACGTGACGCAGCGCCAGGCCACTCCGCCGGCAGCGCCCGGCGCACCCGCGCAGCAAGGCGCGTCCAACGCGGCAGCGGCCAAGCCCGGTGCCGCCGCTCCCGCGGCCGCCGCACCGAAGCGCCCCTGGGGTGCGATGCTCGGCGGCCTCGCGGCCGGCCTGGGCCTCGCATGGCTCGCAAATTCGCTCGGCCTTGGCGCGGGCTTCGGCAACATCCTGTTGATCGGCCTGCTCGTGCTGGCCGGCGTGGTGGCGTGGCGCATGATCAAGGCACGCTCGCAGCAAGCCTCGGGCGCCAGCCGCCAGGGCGGTTTCGCGTTCCAGGGCGCGGGCGCCAGCCCGAGCAATGCCAGCGCACCGGTGCAGTACAGCCCGGCCAACGTGGGCAACGATGCATCGGCACGCCCATGGGAGCGCAATGCGACCGCATTCGACGCGACGCCCGCCGCAGGCCACGGCAGCAGCCTTTCCGCAGCGGGTGCGGCGGCCGGCGGCAGCATGATCGGCTCGGCACTGGGTGGTTCGCAGTCGTGGGGCATTCCCGCCGGCTTCGACGTCGAGGGCTTCCTCGGCGCCGCCAAGCGCAACTTCGTGACGCTGCAGGACGCATGGGATCGCGCCGACGTGTCGATGCTGCGTTCCATGATGACCGACAGCATGGTCGACGAGATCCGCTCGCAGCTGGCCGACCGCGCCAGCCACACCGGCGGCGCTTCGAACAAGACCGAAGTCGTGATGCTCGACGCCAAGCTGCTCGGCATCGAGGAGCTGCCCGACGCCTACATGGCGAGCGTGGAGTTCTCCGGCATGATCCGCGAAGACGCCTCGGCGGGCCCCGGCCCGTTCCGCGAAGTCTGGAACATGACCAAGCCCATCAGCGGCACCAGCGGCTGGCTCGTGGCCGGCGTGCAGGCTCTACAGTAAAAACCGGGCCGCGGCCGGCGCCCGGCCGCGGTACAGACCGGATAATGGGGACTATGGCCACACCATCGTCCCCTTTTTCTTTTCTCGGCGACCTTTTCAATCGCATCGGCGAGCGCCTCCAGCCGCCGGACTGGGCAGTCCACGAGATCCAGCACCGCGCGGTCCTGTTCCTGAACCACGTGCTGCAGCAGGAGCCTGAAGCCCAGCAGCGGCTTCTGCGCCAGCAGGGGCGGGTGGTGCGCTTCCAGTGGCGCTTCGTGACCATGGAACTGGTGGCCACGCCGGCCGGCCTGCTCGACCTGGCCCCGGCAGGCTCGGTGCCCGAGCTCACGCTCACCGTCACCGAAGATTCCCCCTTCGACATCGCCCGCGCCACGCTGCGCGGCGACAAGCCCTCCGTGCAGATCATTGGCGACGTGCAGCTGGCCGCAGAGGTCAACTGGCTGGTCGATCACGTGCGCTGGGACATCGAGGACGACATTGCCCGCGTGATCGGCGACGTGCCCGCGCACACGCTCGGCAACGCCGTGCGGCGCGTGGTGGGCGCGCTGCGCCAGTTCGTCGGCGACCGCACGGCGCGCGCCGGCGCTTCGACGACCGGCTCGGCGAGCAACGCCGAATGAGGCGCTTCTATCGCGGCTTGTTCATCGTCTGGGTCGCGCTGCGGTACGGACTCGACGAGCTCGTGCTCACGAGCTTCCAGAAGCCCTGGCTGCGCGTGGTCGCGCGCGTCGTGTCCGTCGGCCGCAACCTCGACGCGCCGCGCGGCCAGCGGCTGCGCGAGGCGCTCGAAAGGCTGGGCCCCATCTTCGTGAAGTTCGGCCAGGTGCTGTCGACCCGGCGCGACCTGCTGCCGCCCGACATCGCCGACGAACTGGCCTTCCTGCAGGACCGCGTGCCGCCGTTCCCCTCGGCGGTGGCGATCGCCACCATCGAGCGCGCGTTCCGCCGTCCGGTGGGCGACGTGTTCGTGCAGTTCGACGAGACACCCATCGCCAGCGCATCGATCGCCCAGGTGCACTTCGCGACCATCCGCACCAACGAGGGCGAACTGCGCGAGGTCGCGGTCAAGGTGCTGCGCCCCAACATGCGCGGCGTGATCGAGAAAGACCTGGCGCTCATGGCCATGATGGCCGGCTGGGTCGAGGGCCTCTCGGCCGATGGCAAGCGGCTGAAGCCGCGCGAGGTGGTCGGCGAGTTCGACAAATACCTGCACGACGAACTCGACCTGGTGCGCGAGGCCGCCAACGCGGCCCAGCTGCGCCGCAACATGTCAGAGCTCGACCTGGTGCTGATCCCCGAGATGTTCTGGGACTTCTGCCACCCCGAGGTCATCGTGATGGAGCGCATGAAGGGCGTGCCCATCGCGCAGATGGACCGCCTGCGCGCGGCCGGCGTCGACATTCCCAAGCTGGCGCGCGACGGCGTCACGATCTTCTTCACCCAGGTGTTCCGCGACGGCTTCTTCCATGCCGACATGCACCCCGGCAACATCCAGGTGAGCCTGGAGCCCGAGACCTTCGGGCGCTACATCTCGCTGGACTTCGGGATCATCGGCACGCTGACCGAATCGGACAAGGAATACCTGGCGCAGAACTTCGTGGCCTTCTTCCGGCGCGACTACAAGCGCGTGGCCGAATTGCACCTCGAAAGCGGCTGGGTGCCGGTGGGCACCCGCATCGACGAGCTGGAGGCGGCCATCCGCACCGTCTGCGAGCCGTACTTCGACCGGCCGCTGAAGGAAATCTCGCTGGGCATGGTGCTGATGCGCCTGTTCCAGACCTCGCGCCGCTTCCACGTCGAGATCCAGCCGCAGCTGGTGCTGCTGCAGAAGACGCTGCTCAACATCGAGGGCCTGGGCCGCAACATCGACCCCGAGCTCGACCTCTGGGCCACCGCCAAGCCTTTCCTCGAAAAGTGGATGGTCGACCAGATCGGCCCCAAGAAGCTGTTCCAGCAGCTCCGGGCCGAAGCGCCCCGGTACGCCAAATTGCTGCCCCAATTGCCGCGGCTGCTGCACGATTTCCTCGAAAATCGGCCCGCCGACAACCGCCGCGAGCTGCTCGAACTGCTGGCCGAGCAGAAGCGCACGAATCGGTTGTTACAAACCATCGTCTACGGTGGCATAGGTTTTGTATTGGGGTTGCTCGCCATGCAGTTGCTGGTGCGCGTGCGTCTGTTCTAGAGGAGTTTCCGTCGTGCTGCTGACGTTGGTCATCGTCTATCTGCTTGTCACCATCGCGATCGGCCTCTACGCCGCCAAGCGGGTGAAGAACACCACCGACTTCGCCATTGCCGGACGGCACCTGCCGCTTTTCATGATCGTCACGACCACGTTCGCCACGTGGTTCGGCTCCGAAACGGTGCTCGGCATCCCGGCCAAGTTCATCGAAGGCGGGCTCAACGGCGTGGTCGAGGACCCCTTCGGCGCGGGCACCTGCCTGATCCTGGTGGGCCTGTTCTTCGCGGGCAAGCTCTACCGCATGACCCTGCTGACCATCAGCGACTACTACCGCGAGCGCTACGGCCGCGGCGTGGAAGTGGCATGTTCGCTGATCATCATGCTGAGCTACCTGGGCTGGGTGTCGGCGCAGGTCACGGCGCTGGGGCTGGTGTTCAACCTGCTGTCGGCCGGCGTCATCAGCATCCCGATGGGCATGGTGATCGGCGTGATCTCGATCCTGGCCTATACGCTGTTCGGCGGCATGTGGTCGGTGGCTGTGACCGACTTCATCCAGATGATCATCCTGGTGGCCGGCCTGGCGGTGATCGCCATGTTCGCGGGCTCCATGGCCGGCGGCGCCGACAAGGTGGTGGCCTTCGCGGTCAGCAAGGACCTGTTCAAGTTCTGGCCCGAGCCCAGCTGGCACGACATGGTGTTCTTCTTCGCGGCAGCCATCACCATGATGCTCGGCTCCATTCCGCAGCAGGACGTGTTCCAGCGCGTGATGTCGGCCAACAGCGTGAAGGCGGCCACGCGCGGCCCGGTCATCGGCGGCCTGGCGTACATCCTGTTCGCCTTCGTGCCGATGTTCCTGGTGGCCAGCGCGCTGCTGATCATGCCGGAGCAGACCGCAACGCTGCTGAAGGAAGATCCGCAGAAGGTGCTGCCCACGCTGGTGCTGCAGAAGATGCCGTTCGTGATGCAGGTGCTGTTCTTCGGCGCGCTGCTGTCAGCCATCAAGTCGACCGCCTCGGCCACCTTGCTGGCGCCCAGCGTCACTTTCACCGAGAACATCTGGCGCCAGTTCCGCCCGGCCGGCACCGACCGGCAGAACCTCATGACGATGCGCATCACGGTGCTGCTGTTCAGCGCCGCGGTGCTGGCCTACGCCATCCGCATGCAGGGCACGCCGATCTACGAGCTGGTGTCGGGCGCCTACCAGGTGCCGCTGGTGGGGGCCTTCGTGCCGCTGGTCTGCGGCCTCTACTGGCGCCGCGCCACCACGCAGGGCGCCATCGCCTCCATAGCGCTGGGCATCGGCGTGTGGCTGCTGTTCCTGGCCGTGCCGGCCTGGGGCGCGGTGTTCCCGGCGCAACTGGCTGGCGTGCTGTGCTCGTTCGCGGGCATGGTGGCTGGTTCGCTGCTGCCGCAATGGGTAGTGGACACTCACACGCCGCATCGGCCTTTGGCCACGGAACCGGCCTGAGACTGAGGCCCGGCGCCCATGCCGGGCCCTGTTCGGCGGGGCCGCCCCTATAATCGAGGGCTTTGCGAGCGGCAGCTGCGCCGCTTTTTCCCCACCCGATTTCCCATGCCCATCTACGCCTACAAGTGCAGTGCCTGCGGCTTTGCCAAAGACGCTTTGCAGAAGATGTCCGACGCGCCCCTGACGGTGTGCCCGGCGTGCGGCGCGAGCGCGTTCGAGAAACAGGTCACCGCCGCCGGCTTCCAGCTCAAGGGCTCGGGCTGGTACGTGACCGACTTCCGCGATGGCGGCGGCAAGAAGTCCGAGCCCGCCACGGCGCCTGCCTCGGGCGACGGCGCCAAGCCCGCCGATTCCGCGCCGGCCGCGTCCTCGCCCACCGCCGCCCCGAGCCCCGCTCCGGCGGCCCCGGCGCCCGCGCCGGCCCCCGCAAGCAGCGACTGATCGGCCGCCATGCTCGCCTTGCGCAAATGGTTGTTCTCCGGCTTGCTGGTGATCGTTCCGCTGTTCATCACCCTGGCGGTGCTGAAGTGGATCATCGACACGCTGGACCAGACGCTCTGGGTGCTGCCCGGCGCTTGGCAGCGCTGGCTGTACGAAAACAACATCCGCGGGCTGGGCGTGCTGCTCACGCTGGCCATCCTGCTGGTGGTCGGTGCCATTGCGAGCAACTTCGTGGGCAAGCGCCTGCTGGGCTGGGGCGATGCCGTGGTGCGCCGCATTCCGGTCGTGCGTTCCATCTATTCCAGCGTCAAGCAGGTCTCGGACACGCTGTTCTCCGAAAACGGCAATGCGTTCCGCACGGCAGTGCTGATCCAGTGGCCGCGCGAAAACGTCTGGACCATCGCCTTCGTGACCGGCGCGCCGGGCAACGAGGTGGCCACGCACCTGGGCAACGAAGACTTCCTCAGCGTCTACGTGCCCACCACGCCCAACCCCACGGGCGGCTACTTCGTGATGCTCAAGCGCAGCGACTGCATCGAACTCAAGATGAGCGTGGACGAAGCGCTCAAGTACATCGTCTCGATGGGGGTGGTCGTTCCCGGCGGCCCCGCCGTGCTGGCGACCAAGCCATCCAACTCATAAAAACGAACGCGCCGCCAAGGCGCCGGAAGTCCTCTCTATGGCCATGCGTACTCACTATTGCGGTCTCGTGACCGAAGCCCTGATGGGCCAAACCGTTACCCTGTGCGGCTGGGTCAACCGTCGCCGCGACCACGGCGGCGTGATCTTCGTCGACGTGCGCGACCGCGAAGGTTATGTGCAGGTGGTGTGCGACCCCGATCGCGCCTCCACCTTCGCCGTGGCCGAGAACCTGCGCAACGAGTTCTGCGTGCAGATCACCGGCCTGGTGCGCGCGCGCCCCGAGGGCACGACCAACGACCAGCTCAAGAGCGGCAAGATCGAAGTGCTGTGCCACGAACTGAAGGTGCTGAACCCCTCGGTCACGCCCCCGTTCCTGCTGGACGACGACAACCTGTCGGAAACCACCCGCCTCACGCACCGCGTGCTCGACCTGCGCCGCCCGGCCATGCAGCGCAACATGATGCTGCGCTACAAGGTGACGATGGAGACCCGCAAGTTCCTCGACGCCAACGGCTTCATCGACATCGAGACGCCGATGCTCGGCAAGTCCACGCCCGAAGGCGCGCGCGACTACCTCGTGCCCAGCCGCGTGCATGACGGCAGCTTCTTCGCGCTGCCGCAGTCGCCCCAGCTGTTCAAGCAGCTGCTGATGGTGGCCGGCTACGACCGCTACTACCAGATCGTGAAGTGCTTCCGCGACGAAGACCTGCGCGCCGACCGCCAGCCCGAATTCACGCAGATCGACATCGAGACCTCCTTCCTCGCCGAAGAAGAGATCCGCGAGATGTTCGAAGGCATGATCCGCAACGTGTTCCGCAACGCGGCGGGCATCGACCTGCCGGTGTTCCCGACCATGACGTACGCGGACGCGATGTTCAAGTACGGCTCCGACAAGCCCGACCTGCGCGTGAAGCTCGAATTCACCGAACTCACCGAGCTGATGAAGCGCGTGGAATTCAAGGTGTTCTCCAACGCCGCCACCATGGCCGGCGGCCGCGTGGTCGCGCTGCGCGTGCCCGGCGGCGGCGCCGAGGGCGGCCTGTCGCGCGGCGAGATCGACGCCTACCAGGAATTCGTCAAGATCTACGGCGCCAAGGGCCTGGCCTACATCAAGGTCAACGACGCCGCCGCCGGCCGCGAAGGCCTGCAAAGCCCCATCGTCAAGAACCTCGACGACAACGCGCTGGCCGAGATCATCGCCCGCACGGGTGCGCGCAACGGCGACATCCTGTTCTTCGGCGCCGACAAGGAAAAGATCGTCAACGACGCCATCGGCGCGCTGCGCATCAAGATCGGCCACAGCGCCTTCGGCAAGAAGAGCGGCCTGTTCGACGACCGCTGGGCACCGCTGTGGGTGGTCGACTTCCCGATGTTCGAGTTCGACGAGGAAGGCCAGCGCTGGAGCGCCGTGCACCATCCGTTCACCGCGCCGAAGGACGGCCATGAAGACCTCATGGACACCGCCCCCGAGAAGTGCATCGCCAAGGCCTACGACATGGTGCTCAACGGCATCGAGATGGGCGGCGGTTCGGTGCGTATCCACCGCGAGGAAGTGCAGAGCAAGGTGTTCCGCGCGCTGAAGATCAGCGCCGAGGACGCGCAGCTCAAGTTCGGCTTCCTGCTGGACGCGCTGCAGTACGGCGCCCCGCCGCACGGCGGCATCGCCATCGGCCTGGACCGCCTGGTCATGCTGATGACCGGCGCCGAGTCGATCCGCGACGTGATCGCCTTCCCCAAGACCCAGCGCGCACAGGACCTGCTGACGCAGGCGCCGAGCCCGGTCGACGAGAAGCAGCTGCGCGAGCTGCACATCAAGCTGCGCAACGCCCCCCAGGCTGCCTGACGCAGCCATGACGACCAGCCCCCGGCCCTGGAAGATCCCGGAGTCGGTGCTGGTCGTGATCCACACGCCGGCGCTCGATGTGCTGCTGATCCGGCGCGCAGACGCCGAAACCGACTTCTGGCAGTCGGTCACGGGCAGCAAGGACTTGGCCGACGAGCCGCTGGCGCTCACCGCGGCGCGCGAGGTGGCCGAGGAAACCGGCATCAAGTGCGGCGAAGGCACGGCGCTGGCCTCGCAGCTGGTCGACTGGCAGCTGCGCAACGTCTATGAGATCTATCCGCGCTGGCGCGCCCGCTACGCGCCCGGCGTGACGCACAACACCGAGCATCTGTTCGGGCTGTGTGTGCCCGAGCGCGTGGTGCCGGTGCTGGAACCCCGCGAGCACACCGCGTGGCAATGGCTGCCCTACCAGCAAGCCGCGGACGCCTGTTTTTCCCCGTCGAACGCCGAAGCCATTCTGTTGCTGCCAGAATTTGCGCGATGAACCAGCCGGCAGCACCAGCAGCACCAGCGCAAAGCCTCCGGGTCGCGACCTACAACATCCACAAGGGTGTGCAGGGCATCGGACCGGCGCGCAGGCTCGAGATCCACAACCTGGGCCATGCCATCGAGCAGCTCGACGCCGACATCATCTGCCTGCAGGAAGTGCGCAAGATGAACCGGCAGGCCGCCGCCCGCTTCGCGCACTGGCCGGAACTGCCGCAGGCCGATTTCCTCGCGCCCGAGGGCTACACCGCCGTCTACGAGACCAACGCCGTCACCCGCCACGGCGAGCACGGCAATGCGCTGCTCACGCGCTGGCCGGTGCTGCGCACCAGCCACCAGGACATTTCCGACCATCGCTTCGAGCAGCGCGGCCTGCTGCACGTGGTGATCGACGTGGAGGGCCGGCGGGTGCACGCCATCGTGGTGCACCTGGGGCTCATCAAGGGCAGCCGGGTGCGGCAGGTCGCCCGTTTGCGCGAATTCATCGACCGCGAGGTACCGCCCGACGAGGCCGTGGTGGTGGCGGGCGACTTCAACGACTGGGGCGCGCGCATGCGCTACGCCATGAACGCCATGGGCCTGCGCGACACCAGCGACCTGCGCGGTCCGCGCACGCTCACCTATCCCTCGCGCCTGCCGGTGGCCCAACTCGACTTCGTCTACGGACGCAGGCTGGAGCCGCTGGCCTGCACGGTGCCGCGCGGTCCCATCTGGGCCCGCATGTCCGACCACCTGCCGCTGGTGGCCGATTTCACGCTCCTTAATTGATAGCATTGCTCCAAGAAGGGACGGGCGTTGCGGCCCTGAATCTCTGGAGCCATTCACTGGTACGATCCCCGCCATGCTGAGGAAAACCGACGTCGAACCCCTTCCCGATCGAAAAGACGACGACGAGGGTACGCCCGTCTCCGTCAAGATCCGCGAGCGCATCACCGCCGCGCGCAAGCGCTTCAATGCCAACGACAACATCGCCGAGTTCATCCAGCCCGGCGAACTCGAAGCGTTGCTCGACGAGGTCGAGGTCAAGATGAAGGGCGTGCTCCAGAGCCTGGTCATCGACGTCGAGAACGACCACAACACCGACAACACCGCGCGCCGCGTCGCCAAGATGTATGTCAACGAGGTGTTCCGCGGCCGCTACGTGGCGCCGCCCTCGCTCACCGAATTCCCCAATGCCGAGCACCTGAACGAGCTGATGATCGTCGGCCCGATCACCGTGCGCAGCGCCTGCTCGCATCACTTCTGCCCGATCATCGGCAAGCTCTGGATCGGCGTCATGCCCAACGAGCACACCAACGTGATCGGGCTGTCGAAGTACGCGCGACTGGCCGAATGGGTCATGGGCCGTCCCCAGATCCAGGAAGAAGCCGTGGTGCAGCTGGCCGACCTGATCCAGGAAAAGACCCAGCCGGACGGCCTGGCCCTCGTCATGGAAGCGGAGCATTTCTGCATGGCCTGGCGCGGCGTCAAGGAAATGGACAGCAAGATGATCAACTCCGTGATGCGCGGCGTGTTCCTCAAGGACCCGAGCCTGCGCCGCGAATTCCTTTCTCTCCTTCCCCGAAAGAGCTGAGCCATGCTGGTCCGACTTCTCTACGCCAGCCGCGCCGTCGACACCAGCCCCCAGGCCATCGAGTCGATCCTTGCGCAATCGCGCACGCACAACACCACCTGCGGCATCACCGGCATCCTCTGCTATGGCGCGGGCACCTTCCTGCAGGCCATCGAGGGCGGGCGCATGGCCATCAGCGAGCTCTACGGCCACATCCAGCGCGATGCGCGCCATAAAGACGTGGTGCTGCTGCACTACGAGGAAATCTCCGAGCGCCGCTTCGGCGGCTGGACGATGGGGCAGGTCAACCTGTCGAAGCTCAATGCCTCGACGCTGCTGAAGTACTCCGAGAAACCCGAACTCAACCCCTACGCGGTTTCGGGCAAGGTCTCGCTGGCGCTGCTCGAAGAACTGATGGCCACCGCCGCCATCGTCGGCCGCCACTGATCCAGGGGTGCCGCTCTCCGCATTCGCGCTGATCCTGCTGGCCGGGATCATCCATGCCGGCTGGAACATCGTCGCCAAGAAGGCGAACGGCGATTCGCGCTTCAGCTTCCAGACCAGCGTGTTCAACATGCTCATCTGGGCGCCCGTGGGCATCACGCTGGGCTGGAACGTGGTGCCCGGCTGGGGCATGGCCGAGTGGGGCTTCGTCGTGCTCAGCGGCGTGCTGCACATCTTCTATTTCGTCGTGCTGCTGCGCGGCTACCGCAAGTCGGACCTGACGGTGGTGTATCCGCTGGCGCGCGGCTCCGGGCCGCTGCTGTCGTCGCTGGTGGCGGTGCTCTTTCTCGGCGAGAAGATCAGCCTCCTGGGCGTGGCTGGCATCGCGGGCGTGGTGCTCGGCGTCTTCCTGGTGGCGGGCGGTCCGAAGCTGTGGCGCAAGGCGCATGACCCGGTGCAGCGCGAGCGGGTCCACAAGGGCATTCGCTACGGCGTGCTGACGGGCGGCTTCATCGCGGCCTACACGGTGGCCGACAGCTACGCGGTCAAGTTCCTCGCCATGTCGCCGATCCTGCTGGACTACTTCGGCAACCTCGTGCGCATCGTGCTGCTGCTGCCGGTGGCGCTGAAGGACCCGGCCACGACCGCGCGCATGTGGCGCTCGCAATGGAAATATGCGCTGCTGGTGGCGGCGTTCAGCCCGGTGTCGTATGTGCTGGTGCTCTACGCCGTGCAGCAGGCGCCGATCTCGCACGTCGCGCCGGCGCGCGAGGTGTCGATGCTGTTCGCGGCGCTGATCGGCGGGCACCTGCTGCGCGAAGGCGACCGGCTGCTGCGGCTGCTGGGCGCGATGTTCATCGCCGCCGGCGTGGTGGCCCTCGCACTGGGCTGAGGCAGCGATGCTGTTCGGCTGCGATTTCTCCAGCGCGCCGTCCTCGCGCAAGCCCATCGTCGTTGCCATCGGCGAACTGCAAAAGGAGGGCGTCCTGGTGCTCGACGGCCTGCGGCGCTTTGCCTCGCTCGACGCGTGGGGCGACTGGCTTTGCGGCACGCCCGCGTGGGTGGGCGGTTTCGACTTTCCGTTCAGCCTGCCGCGCGAAATGGTCGAGCACCTGGGCTGGCCGCTGCAGTGGGAGCCGCTGATGCTGCACTACGCCGGCCTGAGCCGCGCGCAGATCCGCGACACCTTCGCGGCTTTCTGCGCGTCCCGCCCCGTCGGCGGCAAGTTCGCGCACCGCGCGGCCGACCTGCCCGCGGGATCGAGCCCATCGATGAAGTGGGTCAACCCGCCGGTCGCGTACATGCTGCATGCGGGCGTTCCGCGGCTCCTGGCATCGGGCGCGCGGATTCCCGGGCTCCATCCGGGCACCAATGAAGACCGCATCGCGCTGGAGGCCTATCCGGGGCTGCTCGCGCGCGAACTGATCGGCCGGCGCAGCTACAAGAGCGACGACCAGCGCAAGCAGACCCCGGAGCGCCTTGCCGCGCGCACCGACCTGTTGGCCGCGCTCGAAGCCGGTACTTCGCGGCTCGGCCTGCGGCTCGGGGTCACGGCCTCGCAGCGCGCCGAACTGCTGGCCGATGCGCGCGGCGACGACATCGACGCCGTGCTGTGCCTCCTGCAGGCCGCATGGGGCCGGCAGCGCGCCGGCAGCGAGGGGCCGGGCTACGGCCTGCCGCAGGGCTTCGATGCGCTTGAAGGATGGATCGTCTCCGCCTGAGCCTTGTTGTCCTACATGGCTTCGGGCTTCCCGCCACGTCCGGGGTCGCGAGCCAGCGCCTAGATTGAAGTCAGTGGGTCATATCGGCCCACGGTATTTCACCCACCCTCAAAGGAAGGAAGCGACATGAACAACGACCAAGTGGCAGGACGCGTCGAAGAAGCCAAGGGCAAGATCAAGGAAGCTGCCGGCAAGGTCGTCGGCAATGAGAAGCTGCAGGGCGAAGGCCTTGCCGACCAGGCCGCCGGCAAGGTGCAGAAGACTTACGGCGACGCAAAGGAAAAGACCAAGGACGCGATCAAGTCGGGCGCAGACAAGCTCTGACTTGCCGCACGGGGCTGCGCGTCTGGTGCGCGCGGCCCTTTTTCTTTGCAGAGAGCGAACGGAGGAAATCGAATGAACAAGCATCCCAAATCCACCGCCATGCCGCATCCGCGCGCGTGGCTTGCCGTGTTGCTGGCGGGCGCCGCGCTGACGCTGGCCGCCTGCGACAAGTCTGACAACCGCACCGCTGGCGAGAAGCTCGACAGCGCCGTTGCCAAGACCGAGCAGGCCGCCGATACCGCCGCAGCCAAGACCGGCGAGGCCGTGCGCGAAGCCAAGGCCAAGGTCGACGCATCCGGCACGACCGCGGAGGTCAAGCAAGGCATGTCCAATGTGACCGAAGCCGCCAAGGAAGCGGGTGCCGCCGTGAGCGCGAAGGTCGACGATGCCGCCATCACCGCCTCGGTTTCCGCCGGGCTGGCGAAGGATCCGGACCTCAGCGCCATCAAGATCAATGTCGACACCAAGGCCGGTGCCGTGAGCCTGAAGGGTCCGGCGCCCACCGCCGCCGCGAAGGCACGCGCCGAGGAAATCGCCAAGGGCGTGCAGGGCGTGACGTCCGTGGACAACCAGCTCGAAGTGAAGAGCTGATTCGCTTCTGGTTGAAAGCGAGCCGCAAACGAAAAAGAGCCCGGATGTTCCGGGCTCTTTCTTTTGCGGGCCCCTTTTCAGAGGCCCGGGGGATCAGGTGGGCTCAGTGCCCGAGCCAGTCCTTCAGTTCGTCTGCGTGCTCTTCTTCGTCGGCGAGGATGTCCTCGAGCATGCGGCGGGTGGTCGGGTCCTTGTCGCCGATCAGCACGATCATCTGGCGATACGACTCGACCGCGATGCGCTCGGCAATCAGGTTGGCGCGCACCATGGACTGCAGGTCGGAGGATTCGTCGTAGGCCGCGTGGCTGCGCTCCAGCAGATGATTGGGTGCGAAGTCGGGCTCGCCGCCCAGTTGCACGATGCGCTCGGCAATACGGTCGGCATGGCCGGATTCTTCGTTCGCATGCACGAGGAATTCGTCGGCAATGGCCGGCGACTCGACGCCGTTGGCGGTGAAGTAGTGGCGCTTGTAGCGCAGCACGCACACCAGTTCGGTGGCCAGCGCGTCGTTCAGCAGCTTGACCACGTCGTCGCGCCAGGGCCCGTAGCTGGGCGTGACGGCGCCGTCGTCCAGGCTCTTGCGCGCGGCGTCGAGGCCGCTCTGGTCGAGCACCAGGTGCTTGTGTTCCGAGGCCTTGTCGGAAGAGGAAACATCGGCTTTCATGGGGGGTCCTTTCGTGGGGGGCTTGTGTTCTTCTGCATCAACGTGTTGACGACGTCAGCCACGTCGGATGTCTTCAGTACCGCAGCCAGCACGGCCGTGACGGAGAGCAGGCGCCAGGGCCTCACCAGCACCAGCGCCGCACCGGTGGCCGCGGCGATGGCCATCAGCTTGGCGGGCTGCTTGCGGGCGTAGTGCTCGAGCACCGGGCGGGCCAGCTGGCCTGCCGCATGGGCCGGGTGGCGGCGCCACCAGCGCTGCAGGATGCTGCGGCCCAGAGGCAGCCAGACGCCGCCGAAGCTCGGGGGGCGATCCGCGCGGCCTGCCTGCGCGGCGGCGTGGTGTTCGTATTCCAGGTCGTCGTCGGGCGCGCTGGATGGCGCGTGGTTCAGAAACGCGTCGTGCGTGTCCTCGCCGCCGCCGTTGAGCTGGCGCACCAGCGCTCGGCGCGAGAGTGCCAGGCGTTGCTGCGGCGTCAGGGGTGTGCGTTCAGCGCTGGCCATGATGGGCTCCGGCGTCATGCAAGGCCTGGAGGTCGGCCTCGAGTTGCGAGCGCAGGTCGTCGAAACCGTGGCTCTGATTGGGGCGCGTGGCGTACCACGCGCAGAACGCGGCAATCACGACTGCCACGGCCGGCACGGCGACCAGCACCCAGTGAAAGCTGCCGTGCAGCACGCCCAGCAGCACGGCCACGCCGATCAGCCCGAGGGCCAGCATGGCGCTGGCCGCGGCCAGCACCCCCGCGACGATGCGGGCGACGAGGCCGCGCCCCGCCTGCGCAGTTTCCTGGCGGACGAGGGCGGCGTAGTTGGCGAGGTGTTCAGCGACGAGTTCCGGATGCCCGAGCACCGTGGAAAAAATCGGATGAAGCATGGTGCCGGGAATCGGTGGAACGAGCGGTCAGCGGATCAGTAGTCGTCCCGGCTGCGGCGGCTGGCCAGCACGATGAGCGCGGTGATGGCGGCGCCGGCGGCTGCGGCGATCAGCACGGAGCGCACGGGCTGGTCGGAGATGTAGCGGCCGGTGACGTCGGCGGCCTGCTCGATGCGGCGCTGGGCGCGTGCGCTGGTGGTCGATGCGGCATCGAGGCCGCGCTGGACCGCCTGCTGCACGCGGGCTGCGAGCTGCTCGACGGCCGGTTCGGCGTCGCGGCGCAGTTCGCGGACCTTTTCGCCCGCCGCATTCACCGCATTCTGTGCATACGCGCGGGTCGTTTCGACCGCTTCATTGGCGGTCTGGCGGGCGTCGTCGGCGAGCTGCGAGGGAGTCTTGGTCGTGTTCATGTGAAAGTCCTTTCCGGGAAGATGAAATGCGGGAGCCTGTTGATCGTAACTACGCTACTTGCGACGGAGCAAGCCGCCCAGGAAGCTGGCGATGGCCAGGATGGCAAAGATCACGAACAGGATCTTGGCGATGCCGACCGCGCTGGCGGCAATGCCGCCGAACCCGAAGAGGGCGGCAATGAGCGCGATGAGCAGAAACACCACGGCGTAATGCAGCATGTGGAACTCCTTCGAGGCTTCCCTCGTTGTTTTGAAAAACGGCTCATCCGCGGCTTCCAGACAGGGGAGTCAGGAGGCTTCGAATGGCACAGGAGCAACCTTAAGTGCCCCCCCGGCCCGGACCTGTCAGCGGTCGGGGGCGGGGTGCGTAGGAGATGGCCGAGTAGGCGGTGGGGCCGATGGCGGCGCCAGTCTCAGGCGGGGCGCACCACCGGCAGCATGGCGCTCAGGCGCGTGCCCCTGCCGGGTGTCGAGGAGACCGTCAGCTTGCCGCGGGCGGCCTCCACGCGATGCCGCATGCCCGCGAGGCCGTGCGTCGACGGGCGCAGGCGCAGGGTGTCGAAGCCCTTGCCGTTGTCCGCCACTTCCACGATCACGTGGTTCTCGTAGTTCTTCAGGACGATGGTGGCCTCGCTGGCCTCCGCGTACTTGCCGATGTTGGTGAGGCTTTCCTGCACCATGCGGTAGATGGTGAGCTGGCGCGATTCGTCCATGACCACGGGCTCCAGCGCCATCTCGATCTGCAGGCCCGAGCGCTCGGCGAATTCGCGCCCGAGGATCTCCAGCGAGGCGACCAGCCCGAGGTTCGACAGCGACGAGGGCCGCAGGTCCTCGATGATGCGGCGCTTGAGCGCGATGCCGCTGTTGAGCAGCTCGGTCAGATGCTGCAGCCGCTGGATGGCGTCGGGCGCATCCGCCAGCCGCGACTTCAGGCGCGCCACGTCCAGCTTCGCGGCCGTGAGCAGCGAGCCCAGCTCGTCGTGCAGTTCGCGCGCAAGGTAGCCACGCTCGGTTTCGCGCACGTCCTGCAGGTGGGTGGCCAGTTCGGCCAGGGAGGCGGTGCGTTCCCGCACCTCGTCTTCCAGCGCGTTGCGCTCGCGCTGAAGGGTTTCCTGCTGCCGCTCGCCGATGGAGCGCAGCGCGTGCGTCTGCCGCAGGTACAGGAAGAAGGCGATCAGCGCGGCCAGCGCCACGATGGCGGTGCCGATGCGGGCCAGCTGCAGCGACTTGAGCACCTGCGCCTGGCTCTGGTGCAGCGTGTCGTTGCTGATCCTGACCAGCTCGCCCGCCGTGGCGCGGATCGAATCCATCTCCTCGCGGCCCACGTCGGTGGTGATGACGAACTTCCAGGCGTCTTCCTTGCCGTCCTGGCGCAGGCGCACGCTCATGTCCATTTCCGCCACCTTGCGCAGCACGTGCTTGGAAAGCTCCGTCAGCTGGTTGAGTTCGGCCGGCCGTCCGGCATAGAGCCGGCGCAGCGTCGCGAGGTTGCCGTCGACTTCCTTGACCGCGGTGTCGTAGGGTTGCCTGTAGTTCGTCTCGCCGGTCAGCAGGTAACCTCGCTGGCCGGTCTCGGCGTCCAGCATGTTCTGCAGGATCTGGTTGAGCGTGCCGCGCACCTGCTGCGCCTCCTCGATGTCGGCAAGGGCGCGGCTGGACTGCCGGTAGCCGGCCTCGTTGATACCGACGAGGGCCAGCGCGGCAAGCGCCGCGAGCAGCAGGCTCACGGCCATTTTTGGAGGGGCTAACCAGTGCATGAAACTTTCAAGGCTGCTTACTACGCAAGTTCGTGAATAATTGACTAACAATCAGGGACGCGGAATGTTGCGGCCCGCATGCGCGCAACACAACGACGAAAGTAACAGATGATCAAAATCGGAATTGTGGACGACCACGCCATCGTGCGATCCGGCCTCCGGCAGTTCTTCTCCGAACACGTGGACCTGCGCGTGGCGGGTGAGGCGGCCAGCGGGCGTGAAGCCATCGAACTGGTACGCACCACGGAACTGGACGTGCTGGTCATGGACCTTTCGATGCCGGGGCAAAGCGGGATCGACGCGCTCGCCATGATCCGCGCCAAGGCGCCGGACGTGGGCATCCTGATCCTGAGCGGCTACCCCGAGGAGCACTACGCGATGAACCTGATCCGTCAGGGCGCGAGCGGCTACCTCAACAAGGAGTGCGATCCCATCGAGATCGTCAACGCCATCCGCACAATTTCTCTGGGCCGGCGCTACATCACGCCCGCCGTGGCCGAACTGCTGGCACGCCAGCTCGACCGCAAGGACGACGCCGCGCCGCACGAGCAGCTCTCGGAGCGCGAATTCCAGGTGTTCCTGAAGCTGGCCAAGGGCGAGACCGCCGGCGACATCGCCAAGACGCTGTCCCTGTCCGTGAAGACGGTCAGCACCTACCGCACCCGCCTGATGGAGAAGATGAACCTCTCCTCCAACAGCGACCTGACCTACTACGCGCTGAAGAACAAGCTGATCGATTGAGGCCGGCAGGGGTGCGGGGAGGGCGCCCGGCGCGGCGCTTTCAGCCCGCGGCACGCAACGCGTTCGCCTGCACGAGGCAGAAGTCGACCAGCGCGTCGATCTCGTTCGACTTGTCGAACACCGCGTCGACCCCGAACTCGGCGCAGCGCCGGCGGATGTCCGGCGTGGCGTAGTTGCTGAGCACCACCACCTTCTGGGCCGGGCTGCGTGCCTGGCAGGCCTGAAGCACGCCCAGGCCGCTGCCTTGCTTGAGGAACAGGTCGACGATGGCGAGGTCCCACTCGCCGGCGTGGTCCCGCAGCCATTCGCGCGCGCCGCTCTCCGTCTCGGCGAAGCCGACGACGGTGGCGCAGGTGAGCTCTTCCAGAGTGCCAATAAGGTTTTCACGGATCGTTAGGTTGTCTTCAACGACGTAAGTCTGCAATCTGGGATCCATGCCGAACCGCGCTTCCTCTTACGTTGGCAGGAGCATTCGAAGCGCCCCCGCCTGCGGGAATGCCTGCAACGGGACACTGAGGCTTTCTCGTGGCGCATCATGCAAGCTTCGGGGGCCGGGTGTTGTAGGCGGGTTCCGACTATGCATCCGCAAAGCATCGCCGTAGGCCATGCCGCACGGTTTCTGCGGTCTCCTGCCGACCCTGGACGGGCCGCGCCCAAGGTATCCCACTGAACATGGCAACGAACATCTTCCGCTCCCGGCCCCTTTGGCAGAAGTCACTGGCTTTCCTCGTGCTGCTGCTTGCCGTGCTGGTGATCGTGCTGGCGTTCTTCCCCTGGGACGTGCTGCGCGGGCCGGTCAACCGCTACGTGAGCGAGAAGACCGGCCGCAAGTTCGAGATCACGCGCCGGCTCGACGTGAACCTCGGGCTGCGGCAGGCGACCGTCAAATTCGACGGCATCGAATTCGCCAATCCGCCGTGGGCCCGCGACCCCTATCTGGTGAAGGCGGACAGGGCCGAGTTCGACATCCGCATCTGGCCGCTGCTGGCCAGCAAGGTGAACATTCCGCGCCTCGCGCTGTTCTCGCCCACGGTCGGCCTGCAGATGGAGCAGGACGGCCGCCGCACCTGGGCGCTGGGCAAGGACACCTCCGACTCCGGCACGGTGCCCAGCATCGGCCTGGTGCAGATCGACAGCGGGGCGGTCGATTTCCTCGCCAAGCACCTGGGCGTCGACCTGCACGCCGACCTGAGCTATGACACCAGCCGCGGCGAGATGCCGCTCAGCTACCGCATCAAGGGCCGCTACAAGGGCCAGCCGCTGACGGCCAACGGCCGCACCGGCAATGTGCTGCAGATCAACGCCGCGGGCGCGCCGCCGTTCCCGATGGAAATCAACGCGGCGGCCGGCCAGACCCAGCTGAAGGCCGCCGGTACCGTGGCCGAGCTGTCGGGGCTCGACGGCATCGACGCCAAGTTTGAGCTCAAGGGCCAGACCCTGGGCGCGCTGTTCCCGCTCCTGGGCATCGCGCTGCCGCAGACCTCGCCCTACGCGCTGAGCGGCGACCTGAGCAAGCGCGGCACGCTCTGGGGCGTGGCCCGCCTCAAGGGCAAGCTGGGCCTGTCCGACATCGCCGGCGACATGCGTTTCGAGCAGTCCGGCAAGCTGCCGTACCTGTCGGGTGAACTGCGCTCGCGCGTGATGGACATGGACGACCTCGGCCCGCTGATCGGCCTGCCGCCCACGGCGCGCACCGCCAACACGGTGGAAGGCGTGGCTCCGCCGCCGACCGTGACGCAGGTCAAGCGGGCCGGCGGCAAGGTGCTGCCGACGGCGCCCCTGGATTTCGAGCGCCTGCGCGCCATGAATGCCGACGTGAAATACACCGCCGACCGCATCCAGAACGTGCGCGAAATCCCGCTCGACCGCGGCAGCGTGCAAGTCAAGCTGGACAGCGGCGTGCTCACGCTCGATCCGCTCGACCTGGGCGTGGCCGGCGGCAAGCTGGGCGGGGCGATCCGCATCGACGCATCGAAGAACCCCGCCGACATCCGTGCGTCGCTGGACGTGCGCGCCATGCAGCTGGCCCGCCTGTTCCCCAAGCTGGAAACCACCGGCAACAGCGTGGGGCGGCTGGACGGGCGCGTGAACCTGTCGGGCTCGGGCAGCACCGTGGCCAACTGGCTGGGCGGCGTCTCCGGCGACGTGGCGGTGATTTCAGGACGTGGCCAGTTCGGCAACCTGCTGCCGGTGTTCGCGACGCTGGTGGGCGGCGACATCATCAAGTTCCTGCTGCGCGGCGACCGCAACGTCGAACTGCGCTGCGCGGCCCTGGCATTCGACGTCAACAAGGGTGTGATGACCGGACGCACGCTGGTGGTGGACACAACCAACGCGGTGTTCACGGCCACCGGGCAGGCCAATCTCACGACCGAGGGGCTGAACTTCGTGATTCGTCCGGAGCCGAAGAGCAAGAACATCCTGTCGATCCGCACGCCGCTGGTGGTGAACGGTACTTTCGGGTCGCCCAAGGGCGGCCTGCAGGTGGCGCCGCTGGCCGAGCGCGGGCTTGCGGCGCTGGCGCTGGGGGCCATCAACCCGCTGCTGGCGCTGGCCGCGACCATCGAGACCGGTCCGGGCGAGAACGCCGACTGCCAGGGTGTGCTGGGCGATGCGAACCGCCCGACGGCGGGTGCGGCGGCCAACGGCGCCGCGAGGGCCAAGGCTGCCAAGGAGCCTGTGAAACAGCCTGTGAAGCAGCCCTGATCGAACCCTAGGCGGCCGCTTGAGCGGGGCGTTGCCCGCAGACGCTGCACTGCGGGTCGCGCGCGACCCGCAAGGTGTCGAAGCTGGTGCTGCGCCCGTCGAACATCAGCAGCTTGCCCGCCAATGACGGACCGATGCCGGCGAGCAGCTTGAGCGCCTCGCTGGCCTGCAGCGTGCCGATCGTGCCGACCACCGGGCCGAATACGCCAAGCACCGCGCAGCGCGTTTCTTCGAAAGTCGCATCGGGCGGGAACAGGCAGGCGTAGCACGGGGAGGCGGCGTCGCGCGTGTCGTAGACGCTCAATTGCCCGTCGAAGCGGATCGCCGCGCCTGCCACCAGCGGCCTGGCATGGGCCACGCAGGCACGGTTGACGGCCTGCCGGGTGGCGAAGTTGTCGCAGCAGTCGACCACCACGTCGGCCTGGCTGACCAGGTGGGACAGCAATGCCTCGTCGGCGCGCACGGCGTGCGTCTCGATGGAAATACCCGGGTTGATGTCGCGCATGGCCTGCGCGGCGGATTCGACCTTGGACAACCCGACGCGCGCATGCGTGTGAGCCACCTGGCGCTGGAGATTGGTGAGATCGACTTCGTCGTCGTCGACCAGCGCGATGCGGCCGACCCCTGCCGCGGCAAGGTAAAGCGCCACCGGCGAGCCCAGCCCGCCGGCGCCGATCATGAGAACCCGCCCGGCACTGACGCGCTCCTGGCCGTCGATGCCGAATTCCTCGAGAAGGATGTGGCGCGAATAGCGCAGCAGCTGGCTATCTTCCATGCGCCACCAGGCTCAGTTTTCCTTCTTTTCTTCCTTGTTGTCGACGATGACCTGCGTCTTGCTCACGAGCACCGGCTGGCCCTTCAGGCGGTTGAGCGCCTGCACCAGCGGGAAGTCCTTGTCGGTGCCGAACTCGGGCACCTTGCGGTCCTGCGGCGGCTTCTTGGCTTCTTCCTCGAGGCGCTTGCGGGCTTCGTCGCGGGCCTTTTCGCGTTCCGGGTCCTTGACTTCGGGGCCCTGGCCGCTGGCCAGATGCTTCTCGAGGTCGGCCTCGCGCATGCGCAGGGCCGCGAAGGGGCTGCCCTCGGCGCTTTCGTCGACCAGCACGTTGGGCACGATGCCCTTGGCCTGGATCGAGGTGCCGCTCGGCGTGTAGTAGCGCGCCGTGGTGATCTTCAGGCCGGTGTCCGGGCCGAGCGGGCGAACCGTCTGCACCGAGCCCTTGCCGAAGGTCTGGCTGCCCATGATGGTGGCGCGCTTGTGGTCCTGCAGCGCGCCGGCAACGATTTCGCTCGCCGAGGCCGAGCCTTCGTTCACCAGCACCACCAGCGGCACGGTCTTCAGCGCCGCGGGCAGGCTGCGCAGCGGATCGCTGCCTGAACGGCGCTGGTAGAACTCCGGCGCCGCCTTGTAGATCGACTTGCTCTCGGCCAGCTGGCCGTCGGTGGTGACGACCGTGACGTTCTCGGGCAGGAATGCCGAGGACACCGCCACCGCCGCGTCGAGCAGGCCGCCCGGGTCGTTGCGCAGGTCGAGCACCAGGCCCTTGAGGTTCGGGTCTTCCTTGTACATCTCGTCGATCTTCTTGACGAAGTCGTCGACGGTGCGCTCCTGGAACTGCGACAGGCGGATCCAGCCGTAGCCGGGTTCGATGATCTTGCCGCGCACCGACTGCGTGCGGATTTCCTCGCGCGTGATCGTCACCGGGAAGGTGCGGCTCTCGTCCTTGCGGAAGATGGTCAGCAGCACCTTGGTGTTGGCTTCGCCGCGCATGCGCTTGACCGCCTCGTTCAGCGACAGGCCGCGCACGGCGGTGTCGTCGATCTTGGTGATCAGGTCGTTGGGCTTGAGGCCGGCGCGGAAGGCCGGGGAGCCCTCGATGGGCGAGACGACCTTGATCAGGCCGTCTTCCTGCGAAATCTCGATGCCCACGCCGACGAACCGGCCGGTCGTGCCTTCCCTGAATTCCTTGAAGGACTTCTTGTCGAAGTACTGGGAATGCGGGTCGAGCCCGGCGACCATGCCGGAAATGGCGTCGGAGATGAGCTTTTTCTCGTCGACCGGTTCGACGTAGTCGCTCTTGACCATGCCGAAGACGGCAGCGAGCTGCTGCAATTCCTCGAGCGGCAGTGGCGCAAGCGAACCGCGTGCGACTGTCTGCAACGAGACGGTGGTCAGGACGCCTGCAACGGCGCCGGCGGCGACCCAGCCGGTGATCTTCAGTTTCTGGCCCATCATGAGTGGTTGTCCTTGTCGGCGGCTGTCGAACCAATATACACAGCTTGGAAGCAAATTGCCTGCCGGGGTTCCACGAATGGGCCGGCGGGAGAGGGTTTCTTCAGCCTTTACCCTGCGAGGCCACCGCGGCGGCGGCCTTTTCGGCTGCGGCGGCATCGCCGAGGTAGTAGTTGCGCAGGGGCTTGAGATCGTCGTCCAGCTCGTAGACGAGCGGAATGCCGTTCGGAATGTTCAGCCCGACGATCGCGTCGTCGGAGATGCCGTCCAGGTACTTCACGAGAGCGCGGATCGAGTTGCCGTGGGCCGCCACCACCAGGCGGCGCCCGGCGCGGATGGCCGGCGCCATCGATTCGTTCCAGAACGGCAGCACGCGGGCGACCGTGTCCTTCAGGCACTCGGTCAGGGGAATCTGCTCGGGCGACAGCTTTGCGTAGCGCACGTCGGAGCGCTCGCTGCGCGGGTCGTTGGCTTCCAGCGGCGGCGGCGGGGTGCCGTAGCTGCGGCGCCAGACCAGCACCTGCTCGTCGCCGTATTTCTTGGCGGTTTCGGCCTTGTTCAGGCCCTGCAGGCCGCCGTAGTGGCGCTCGTTGAGGCGCCAGGAATGCACCACCGGCAGCCAGGTGCGGTCGAGCTCGTCGAGCGTGTGCCACAGGGTGCGGGTGGCGCGCTTGAGCACGCTCGTGTAGGCGACGTCGAAGTCGTAGCCCTCTGCCTTGAGCAGCCGGCCGGCCTGCTTGGCCTGCTCCACGCCGGTCTCGGTGAGGTCGACGTCCGTCCATCCGGTGAAGCGGTTTTCAAGATTCCAGGTCGATTCACCGTGACGGATCAATACCAGTTTGTGCATGTGGGAGGCCTTTGGCTGCGCTTGCGAAACCCCGCATTCTAAAATCCCCGGTTTGCCATTCAAGGAACCCCCGTGAAATTGATCGAATTCGTCACCGCGAACTGGATGCTGATCCTGATCGCGCTCAGCTCGGGTGCCATGCTGGCCTGGCCGCTGGTGCGGGGGGCGGGCGGCGGAACGCTCACCGCGCAGGGCGCCGTGCAACTCATCAACCGCGAGCGTGCGGTGCTGGTCGACGTGCGCGAACCCGAAGAGTTTGCCGCCGGCCACATGATCGGCGCCAGGAACGTGCCGCTGAACCAGCTCGAGGAAAAGCTGACCGGCGCGGTCAAGAACAAGAACGTGCCGCTGCTGCTGGTCTGCGCCACCGGTGCCCGCGCCCAGCGCGGCGTGGCCATCGCCAAGAAGCTCGGCTACGAGCAGGCCCAAGCGGTAGCCGGCGGGCTGAAAGCCTGGAAAGAGGCTAACCTGCCGGTTGAAAAGGCCTGAACCTCCCCGAGATGAATCGTATGCAAGCAGTCAAGATGTACACCACCGCCGTTTGCCCCTACTGCACGCGTGCGAAGCAAATCCTCAAGTCCAAGGGGGTCGAACAGATCGAGGAGATCCGCATCGACACCGACCCTCAGGCGCGCAGCACCATGATGGAAATCACCCAGCGCCGCACGGTGCCGCAGATCTTCATCGGCGACACCCACGTGGGCGGCTGCGACGACCTGATGGCCCTCGACAGCCGCGGCGGCCTCGTGCCCCTGCTGCAGGGCGCCTGAAACAGAAAGCAACCGGCGCCGCGGGAGCGACCCGGGCGTCGGGCGATAATCGTTCGCCTATTCATCTGCAGCCCGCTGCGGGAACCTCTCCCCGGCGGGCATTGTTTTGATCCTCGAAAGTTCAGCCATGGCCGACCAGCAAGCCCAAGATCCCGTTTTCCAGATCCAGCGCGTCTACCTCAAGGATCTGTCGCTCGAACAACCCAATTCGCCCGCCATCCTGCTGGAGCAGGAACAGCCCACCGTCGACATCCAGCTTGGCGTGGACGCCCAGCCCGTGGCCGACGGCATCTTCGAAATCACCGTGTCGGCCACCGTGCAGACCAAGATCCAGGACAAGACCGTGTTCCTGGTCGAAGCCAAGCAAGCCGGCATCTTCGAGATCCGCAACCTGCCCGAAGAGCAGATGGGCGCCATCCTCGGCATCGCCTGCCCGCAGATCGTGTACCCCTACCTGCGCGGCAACGTGGCCGACGTGATCCAGCGCGGCGGCTTCCCGCCCGTGCACCTCGCCGAAATCAACTTCCAGGCGATGTACGAGCAGCAGCAGGCACAGGCCTCCGGCCAGGCCGCGCCCACCCTGGCACAGTAAACCGGCACGACGCCGCCAACGCCGATGAAGATCTGCGTTCATGGCGCCGGTGCCTGGGGCACGGCGCTCGCCGTCAATGCGGCGGGCCGCCACGAGGTCACGCTCTGGGCCCGCGACGCGGCCCAGGCCGACGCCATCTCGAAGGCGCGGGAAAACACCCGCTACCTGCCCGGGCTGGCACTGCCGGCCTCGCTCGCCGTGCGCGCGGGCGACATCGGCCAGGCACGGGCCGGCGCCGACCTCGTCATCGTGGCCACACCCATGGCCTCCCTGCGCGAACAGCTCAGCGCACTGCGCGGCACCACCGCGCCGGTGGCGTGGCTGTGCAAGGGCGTGGAGCCCGCGCTCGACACCTCTCCCGAATCCTTCGGCCTGTTCGCCCACGAGATATGGGCGCAGGTCGCACCCGACCTGGCCGCGGGCGTGCTCAGCGGCCCCAGCTTTGCGCAGGAGGTCGCCGAAGGGCGGCCGACCGCACTGGTGGCCGCCAGCCCCCATGCCGCCGTGCGCGATGCGCTCGTCGAGGCTTTCCACGGACCGGCGCTGCGCGTCTATGCCAACGAGGACATCGTGGGCGTGGAAGTGGGCGGCGCCGTGAAGAACGTGCTGGCCATCGCTACCGGGCTTTGCGACGGCCTCGCGCTCGGGCTCAACGCCCGGGCGGCGCTCATTACGCGCGGCCTCGCCGAAATGACGCGCCTGGGCCTGGCGCTCGGCGCCCGTGCCGAGACCTTCATGGGGCTTTCGGGCCTGGGCGACCTGGTGCTGACCGCCACCGGCGACCTGTCGCGCAACCGCAAGGTCGGCCTGCTGCTGGCCCAGGGCCGCACGCTGGCCCAGGCGGTCGATTCGCTGGGCCATGTGGCCGAGGGCGTGTACTGCGCCCGCACCGTGGTGCAGCGCGCGCGCGGCCTCGGCATCGAGATGCCGATCTCCGAGAGCGTGGTTGCGCTGCTCGACGGCCGCGTGGGTCCGCAGGACGCCGTCGCGGCGCTCACCGGCCGCGACCCGGTGCCGGAATCCGTGCCGCCCGCGCCGTCCCCCCGCCATTCCTCCTGAAAAAGACTGAAGACAGAAAGAGCCATGAGCCTTCGCTTTGATTTTTCAGCGTCGGCCGTGGCCGCGCTGGCCCGCTCCGATGCCGCTCGTGCGCTGCAGGAAGACGTTGCCGACGGCGACCTGACCGCGTCGCTGGTCGATCCCGCCCGCCGGGCCCGCGCCCGCGTGCTGGCGCGCGAATCGGCCGTGGTGTGCGGCGCCCCCTGGGTCGAGGCCACGCTGCGGCAGCTCGACCCCGATGTGCGCGTCGAGTGGCGCTGCGCCGAAGGCGAGCGCTGCGCGGCCGACCAGGTCGTGCTCGAGATCGAAGGCGCGGCCCGCGCGCTGCTGACGGCCGAGCGCACCTCGCTCAACTTCCTGCAACTGCTGAGCGCGGTCGCCACCAAGACCGCCCTTTACGCCGACGCGGTGCGCGGCACGCGCGCGCGCATCGTCGACACGCGCAAGACCATTCCGGGCCTGCGCCTGGCGCAGAAGTACGCGGTGCGCACCGGCGGCGGCCTGAACCACCGCATCGGCCTGTACGACGCGGTGCTCATCAAGGAAAACCACATCGCCGCCGCCGGCGGCGTTGCCGCGGCGCTGCATGCGGTCGCGCCGGTGGCGTCGCAGGCCGCTTTCGTCGAGGTCGAGGTCGAGACGCTGGCCCAGCTGCACGAGGCGCTGGAAGCCGGCGCGCGCATGGTGCTGCTCGACAACATGGACCTGCCCACGCTGCGCGAAGCCGTGCGCATCAACGACGCCGTGGGCGACGACCGCAAGGCCGTGCTGGAAATCTCCGGCGGCGTCACGCTCGACAGCCTGCGCGCCCTGGCCGAGACCGGCGTCGACCGCATTTCCGTCGGCGCACTGACCAAGGACGTGAAAGCCGTCGACTATTCGATGCGCTTCCAGGACAACTGAGCCTTCTTGCCATGACGACCGCTTCCGTCATCGACGTCGACTACGAACAGCCCGCCGGATCGCAGGCGGGCTCCGCCTGCGACACCCGCCACGCCTGGGCCCGTGTGCCGCCCGAGCCTTCGCCCGACGAGCGCATCGCGCTGAAGGAGCGCATCCGCCGCCTGCTGCGCGAACATGACGGGGGAAGAGGAGCGGTGATGGTGTCGCACTTCTACGTGCACCCCGACCTGCAGGACCTGGCCGAGGAAACCGGCGGCATCGTGAGCGATTCGCTCGAGATGGCGCGCTTCGGCCGCGACCATGCCGCGCAGACGCTGGTGGTGTCTGGCGTGCGCTTCATGGGCGAGACCTCGAAGATCCTGTCGCCCGAGAAACGCGTGCTGATGCCCGACCTGGACGCGAACTGCTCGCTCGACCTGGGCTGCCCGGTGGAGCAGTTCAGCGCCTTCTGCGACCAGCACCCCGACCGCACCGTGGTGGTCTACGCCAACACCAGCGCGGCGGTGAAGGCGCGTGCCGACTGGCTCGTCACCTCGAGCTGCGCGCTCGACGTGGTGAACGCGCTGCACGCGGCGGGGCAAAAAATTCTCTGGGGCCCCGACCGCCATCTGGGCGACTACATCCAGCGCCAGACCGGCGCCGACATGGTCAGCTGGAACGGCGCCTGCATCGTGCACGACGAGTTCAAGGCGCTGGAGCTCGAGTTGCTCATGAAGGAGCATCCGAAGGCCAAGGTGCTGGTGCACCCCGAGTCGCCCTCGGACGTGATCGCGCTGGCGCACGCGGTGGGCTCGACCTCCGCCATCCTGAATGCCGCCCAGCGCATGGACGCGAGCGAATTCATCGTTGCCACCGACAGCGGCATGCTGCACAAGCTGCGCACGCTGAATCCCGGCAAGACCTTCATCGAAGCACCCACTGCCGGCAACGGCGGCACCTGCAAGAGCTGCGCGCATTGCCCGTGGATGGCGATGAACGGGCTGGTGGAGCTGGCGAACGCGCTGGAAACCGGCGCGGGCGAGATCCATGTCGATCCGGCGCTGGGGCTGCGGGCGCGGTTGCCGATCGATCGGATGCTGGCGTTCACGGCCGGGCTGAAGAACGGCCAGGCGCCCGGCAGCCTGATCGCCGGCATCGGCGCCGCCTGACCCGTCTTGCTCCTTCCCCCTCTGGGGGAAGGTTGGGATGGGGGCAGGCAGAGCGTGCCCGGTGGTGGCGCCGCTTGCCCCCACCCCGGCCCTCCCCCGGAAGGGGAGGGAGAAAGAAAAACCTAGAACTCCACGGTGCAGCTGTCCCCCAGCGCTTCGCGCCACACCCGCACTTTTGCCAGCGACGCCCTCAAATCCGGCAACGCCTCCGCAATGAACACGCAAAGGTTTTCCAGCGTCGGCGGATGCAGCCCGGGCACGTCGTCCAGCAGGTGATGGTCGAGCTGCTCGCGCACATCTTCCAGCCGCCGGCGCAGCAGCCCCAGGTCGATCACCATGCCCGTCACCGGATCGCGCTCGCCGGCAAGCCACACCTCCGCGTGGTAGGTATGGCCGTGGATACGGCGGCTGCCTTCGACTTCGATCTCCCGCTTCAGCGTGTGGGCGGCGTCGAAGAAAAAGCGTTGGCTGATGGTGAAGCGCATCGTCAAAAAAAGAAACTCGGAGAAAAAAGGAGGCGGCCGCTTCAGCGGATGCCGGTGATCTTGTGGGTCTGCACGCTGAGCCGCCACACGGGCTGCTTCATGCATTCGGCAATGCAGAGCTCGGTGTTCGCGACCCGGTCGGGGCCGTCCATCGGCTGCAGGAAACGGTGCGTGAATTCGCCGGTGCGCGCCATCGTGTCGAGGTCGAACGCCGCCTGCGGCCACACCAGCTTCAGTTCCTGGCCGCGCTGCTGCACCCACGGCGCGCCGGCCTTGGGGCTGATGCACAGCCAGTCGATGCCTTCCGGCGCCTCGACCGTGCCGTTGCTTTCCACCGCGATGCGAAAGCGCCGCGCATGCAGCGCGTCGACCAGCGCCGCATCGACCTGCAGCAGCGGCTCGCCGCCGGTGAGCACCACCAGCCGGTGATCGGCATCGCCGGCGGGCCATTGCGCGGCGATGGTGTCGGCCAGCAGGTCGGCGGTCTTGAACTTGCCGCCCAGCGTGCCGTCGGTGCCGACGAAATCGGTGTCGCAGAAGCGGCAGACGGCGGAGGCCCGGTCTTCCTCGCGGCCGCTCCAGAGGTTGCAGCCGGCGAATCGGCAGAACACCGCCGGCATGCCGGCCTGGCCGCCTTCGCCCTGCAGGGTGTAGAAGATTTCCTTGACGCTGTAGCTCATGGCGTTGCGAAAGCCTCGATCTCCAGGTTGTCGATCAGCCGCGTGCTGCCCAGCCGCGCCGCGGCCAGTGCCACGAGCGGTTCCCCGGCGGACGGCGCCTGGAGGTCGGAACGGCGCCGCAGCACAAGATAGTCCGGTTGCCAGCCGCGCTGCGCCAGCGACTGCATTGCCCGCGCTTCTATCGCGGCCAAATCGCGCTCGCCCTCGCGCACCGCCTCGGCCATGGCCCGCAGCGCTTTCGACAGCTGCACGGCCTCCGCGCGCTCGTCCTTGTTCAGGTAGCCGTTGCGCGACGACAGCGCCAGCCCGTCGTCGGCGCGGAAGGTCTCGCCGCCCACGATCTCGATGGGCAGCGCGAACTGCCGCACCATGTGGCGGATCATCATCAGCTGCTGGTAGTCCTTCTTGCCGAACACCGCCACTCGCGGCTGCACGCACTGGAAGAGCTTCATCACCACCGTGCACACGCCGATGAAGAAGCCGGGGCGAAAGTGCCCCTCCAGAATGTCGGCCAGCGCCGGGTCGGGGTGCACCTTGCAGGTCTGGGGCTCGGGGTACAGCACCTTCTCGGTGGGGGCGAACAGCACGTCGCAACCGGCGGCGCGCAGCTTCTCGCAGTCGCTGTCCCAGGTGCGCGGGTAGGTGTCGAAGTCTTCGTGCGGCAGGAACTGCAGCCGGTTGACGAAGATGCTCGCGACCGTGGCGTCGCCCAGCGGCCTGGCCTGCTTCACCAGCGCGATGTGGCCGTCGTGCAGGTTGCCCATGGTGGGCACGAAGGCGGGGCGCTTGCTGGCGGACAGGCGGCCGCGCAGTTCTTCGATGGTGTTTGCGATGTACATGGGGAGCGGTTCCTTTGTATCTGCCCGGTGTGCAGCGGGTCGTCGGCAGGCTGCCTCAGGGCGAGGCCGGCGGGGTGGTGTTCGACATGGTTGGGTTTCTCCCTGCGGGCGTCGGTGGCCGGGCATCCTTGAGTGAAGAAAACGAAGCGGGTGGGGCTAACGGTCGGCCGCAGGCGCCAGCACCGTGGGTGTGGCGCGCTCGGCGAGCGAGGGGTAGTCGCGGCTGAAATGCAGGCCACGGCTTTCGTGGCGGGCCTGCGCGGAGCGCACGATCAGCTCGGCCACCTGAACCAGGTTGCGCAGTTCGAGCAGGTCGCGCGTGACGTGGAAGTTCGCATAGAACTCGTGGATCTCGGCCTGCAGCAGCGCGATGCGGTGGCTCGCGCGCTCCAGGCGCTTGTTGGTGCGCACGATGCCGACGTAGTCCCACATGAAGCGGCGCAGTTCGTCCCAGTTGTGCGAGATGACCACGGCCTCGTCGGCGTCGGTGACGCGGCTGTCGTCCCAGGCCGGCAGCTCGGCGCGCTCGCGCAACGGTGCCGAGGCGATGGCACCGGCGGCCGCGCGCGCGAACACCATGCATTCGACCAGCGAGTTGCTGGCCAGCCGGTTGGCGCCGTGCAGGCCGGTGCATGCGGTCTCGCCGATGGCGTAGAGGCCGGGCACGTCGGTGCGCCCGCTCAGGTCGCCGAGCACGCCGCCGCAGGTGTAGTGCGCGGCCGGCACCACGGGGATCGGCTCGCGCGTGATGTCGATGCCCAGCTCCGCGCAGCGCGCCAGTATGTTGGGGAAGTGCTCCTTCAGGAACGCCGCCGGCTGGTGCGAAATGTCGAGGTACACGCAGTCCAGGCCGTGCTTCTTCATCTCGAAGTCGATGGCGCGGGCCACGACGTCGCGCGGCGCGAGCTCGGCGCGTTCGTCGTGCTTGGGCATGAAGCGCGTGCCGTCGGGCAGCTTGAGCAGCCCGCCTTCGCCGCGCACCGCCTCGCTGATCAGGAAAGACTTGGCGTGCGGGTGGTACAGGCAGGTCGGGTGGAACTGGATGAACTCCAGGTTCGACACCCGGCAGCCCGCGCGCCAGGCGGCGGCGATGCCGTCGCCGGTGGCTGTGTCGGGGTTGGTGGTGTACAGGTACACCTTGCCCGCGCCGCCCGTCGCCAGGATGGTGTGCGGCGCGCTAAAGGCCAGCACCTCGTCGGTCTTGTCGTCGAGCGCGTACAGGCCCTGGCAGGCCGGGTCGGCGAGCCCGAGCTTGTGGCCGGTGATCAGGTCGACCAGCGTGTGGTGCTCGAACAGCGTGATGTTCGGCGTGCGGCGCACCCGCTCGATCAGCACCTGCTGCACCGCCGCGCCGGTGGCGTCGGTCACGTGCACGATGCGGCGCTGGCTGTGGCCGCCTTCGCGCGTGAGGTGCAGGCCGCCGTCTTCCTCTGAAAAGGGCACGCCCAGCTCACGCAGCCAGCCGATGGCCTCGGGCGCATGCTCGACCACGAAGCGCGTGGCCTCGGCATCGCACAAACCGGCGCCGGCCACCAGCGTGTCTTCCACGTGCGCGTCGAAGCTGTCGCCGGCCGCCAGCACCGCGGCGATGCCGCCCTGCGCCCAGGCGCTGGAGCCGTCGGCCAGCGCGCGCTTGGTCAGCACGGCCACGCGGTGCGTGGGCGCCAGGTGCAGCGCGGCCGAGAGGCCGGCCAGGCCGCTGCCGACGATGAGGACGTCGAAGTCGCGCACGGCGGAAGTCACTGGGTCTGGGAGCCGGTTGGGTCAGCTTGGCGAGTAGGCCAGCCTGACGTAGATGGGAGCGAAGGCTTCCGCCTGCGTGATGTCGATGAGCGTTTCCTTCGCGAGCTCCAGCATCGCGATGAAGGTGACGATCAGCACCGGAGCGCCGCGCGACACGTCGAACAGCTTCTCGAACTCCACGAAGCGCTGCCCCTGCAGGTGGCGCAGCACGATGCTCATGTGCTCGCGCACGTTGAGTTCCTCGCGCGAGATCTTGTGGTGCTGCACGAGCTTGGCGCGCTTCATGATGTCGGCCCAGGCGTCGCGCAGCTCGGCCACGTCGACGTCGGGGAAGCGCGGCTTCAGCGACTGCTCGATGTAGACCTGCCCCTTCCAGAAGTCGCGGCCGTAGGTCGGCATGGCGCTGATGGCGGCGGCCTGCAGCTTGGTCTGCTCGTATTCGAGCAGGCGGCGAACCAGTTCGGCGCGGGGGTCTTCGGCTTCCTCGCCGTCGGCCACTTTCTTGGGCGGCAGCAGCATGCGCGACTTGATCTCGATCAGCATCGCGGCCATCAGCAAATACTCGGCCGCGAGTTCGAGATTCGTCTGGCGGATCTCGTCGACATAACTCAGGTATTGCCGCGTGAGCCCCGCCATCGGGATGTCGAGGATGTTGAAGTTCTGCTTGCGGATCAGGTAGAGCAGCAAGTCCAGCGGGCCTTCGAAGGCCTCGAGGAACACCTGCAGCGCCTCGGGCGGGATGTACAGGTCCTTCGGCATCGCGAACAGCGGCTCGCCATAGAGCCTCGCGAGCGCGACCTGGTCGACCACGTCGGGCATGCCGACCACCAGCGTGCCGTTGTCCTCGTCTCCGTTCATCGGTCGAGCGCTATCATTTCAATAGCTGTCGGCGCAATGCTGGCGAGGGTTGGATGCCAATTCGGCTTCACCGATGAATTACTTGGGCTGGGTCTGGTAGACGTACGGCTGCATCGGGACGCGGGCTTCGCTGTATTCCTCGAGCAGGCTGCGGTCGAGGTGCTTGTCCCACAGCAGGGCGCGGCCGGCGCGCTGTTCGGCTTCCAGCGTTGGCTTCTTTTCCTTCATCTCCTCGATGAAGTTCGTGATCTCGGAAGAGTAGTGGGGGCGGCGGAAGATGGACATAGACTGGACCTTTATGGCGCGAATTTTACCGGGGACGGCATGAAGCATCGCAAAGGGTGGGGGATCGGCATGGCGGCGGCGTTGCTGGCGACCGTATTGGCGCTCGCGGCTTGCGACTCGAAGAACATCAGCGAACTCGAGGCGGGCGTCTCCACCGAGGCCGACGTGCGTGCCCGTTTCGGCGAGCCCGAGAACATCTGGGACGGCCCCAACCGCGGCCGCATCTTCGAATACAACCGCCAGCCGCAGGGCCAGAAGAACTACATGATCACCATCGGCACGGACGGCAAGATGAGCGCGCTGCGCCAGGTGCTGACGCCCGAGAACTTCGCCAGGGTGCAGCCCGGCATGATGATGGAAGACCTGCGCAAGATGCTCGGCAAGCCCGCCAAGGTCACGCCCTATGCGCTCAGGCGCGAGACCGAATGGGAATGGCGCTGGGTGCAGCCGCCGAACTCTTCCATGGTCTTCACCGCCACGCTGAACGACGACCAGCGCGTGGTGCGCAGCGGCTCCTCGCCCGACCGGGGCACCGAGGCGCCCTGATCCCAAGGCGGCCTCAGGCGCCGTGGGCCGCGGCGGGCCGGCCCGTCACCAGTTCCTCCGCAAAGCCGGAGCGCTCGATCACCTCGCGCGGCTGGGGCTGCAGCGACTCGATGCGCAGCAGCCCGCCGCGCGCCAGCACCGCGCGGTGCAACTGCCGCAGCGCGTCGACGCCCGTGGCGTCCAGGTAGATCAGGTGCGTGGCGTCGAGCACCACCGTCATGCCGCGCGGCGCGCGCTCGGCGGCGTTCACCGCCTCGTCCAGCTTGGCCGCCGCGCCGAAGAACAGCGCGCCGTAGATGCGGTAGGTCAGCACCGGCGGCTGCAGCGTCACCAGCTCCACGCTGAACAGCCCGCTCATGCGCCGGATGAACAGCGCGCAAGCCAGCACGATGCCGACCTGCACCGCCACCGTCAGGTCGAACACCACCGTGAGGAAGAAGGTGCCGAGCATCAGCAGCCGGTAGTGCCGGCTGAAATGCCGCAGCTGCGTTGGCGTGAACTCGCGCCACTCGCCCATGTTCAGCCCCACGAACACCAGGATGCCCGCCAGCACCGCGAGCGGCACATGGCGCGCGAGCGGCGCGGCCAGCAGCACCACCAGCAGCAAGGTCAGCGCATGCACCATGCCCGCGATCGGCGACGTGCCGCCCGAGCGGATGTTGGTGACGGTGCGCGCAATGGTGCCCGTGGCCGGCATGCCGCCGAAGAAGGGCGTGACCACGTTCGCGATGCCTTGCGCCATCAGTTCCTGGTTCGGGTCGTGCCGGGGCTGCCCGCTGATCTGGTCGGACACGCGCGCGCACAGCAGCGATTCGATGGCGCCGAGCAGCGCGATGGTCAGCGTGGGCGTGACCAGCTGCTTCACCGTCTCCCATGAAAAGTCGGGCAGCGCGAAGGCCGGCACGCCTTCGGGAATGCCGCCGAAGCGCGTGCCGATGGTCTCCACCGGCAGCTCGAAGCCCCAGGACACCAGCGTGAGCGTGACCAGCGCCACGATCGGCCCCGGCATGCGCGCGCCCACCTGCACGGCCCGCGTGCGCGCCACCCGGCCGCCCACGCGCAGCACCGCGGCGCCGATCTTCGACTCGGCGCGCAGCAGCCGCGGCCACAGCAGCAGGCCCGCCACGCAAGCCACGCCCAGCGCGAAGGCGTAAGGGTTGAAGGTGCCGATCTGCAGCGCCATGGCGTGCAGCTGCGAGAACACGTCGGCCGGCATCTTCGCCACCGTCAGGCCCAGCAGGTCCTTGAGTTGCGACAGCAGGATCAGCACCGCGATGCCGTTGGTGAAGCCCACCACGATCGACAGCGGCACGAAGCGCACCAGCCGCCCCAGCCCGAAGAGCCCCGCCATGAACAGCAGCACGCCCGCGCAGGCGGTGGAGATCAGCAGGTTGGCGACGCCGTAGCGCTCGACGATGCCGTAGACGATCACGATGAACGCGCCCGCCGGCCCGCCGATCTGCACCGCCGAGCCGCCCAGCAGCGAGATCAGGAAGCCCGCGATGATCGCCGTCCAGATGCCGGCCTCCGGCTTGAGCCCCGACGCGATGGCGAAGGCCATGGCCAGCGGCAGCGCCACGATGCCGACCGTCGCGCCCGCGCCCAGGTCCTTGAAGAAACGCGCGCGGTTGTAATCCGCGAGCGCGTCCATCAAGCGTGGACGAAAGCGGTGGAGGTTCAGCGGGGAATGCATGGGCCCGCCGATTGTGGCCCGCGCGACGCCGCGCCCCGAATCGACCCCGTCCCGCCCGGGAATCAGCGCACGCGCATGCCCGGCGTCGCGCCCGGCCACGGCTCCAGCACGTGGATGCCGGGGTGGGCCTTTTCGTCGCCGTGGCTCGCGGCCAGCACCATGCCTTCGCTGATGCCGAACTTCATCTTGCGCGGCGCGAGGTTGGCGACCAGCACCGTGAGCTTGCCCACGAGCTGCTCGGGCTGGTAGGCCGAGGCGATGCCGCTGAACACGTTGCGGGTCTTGCCTTCGCCCGCGTCGAGCGTCAGGCGCAGCAGCTTGGTCGAGCCTTCGACCTTCTCGCAGGCCACGATCTTCGCGATGCGCAGGTCGATCTTCGCGAAGTCGTCGATGGTGATGGCGGGCGCGATGGCTTCGCCGCCGGGCAGCTCCTGGGCTTCCGGCGCGGCGGCGGGTGCCGCAGCGGGTGCCTCGGGCGCATCGAACAGCTTGTCGACCTGCTTGGGGTCGGCGCGCTGCATCAGGTGCTTGTAGTCGCCGATGGCGTGGCCCGCGGGCAGAGACTGCGCTGCATCGGCCCAGACCAGCGGCGAGGTCTTCAGGAAGGCCTCGACGTTCAGCGCCAGCGCCGGCAGCACCGGCTTCAGGTACAGCGTGAGCAGGCGGAAGGCCTCGATGCACACGGTGCACACGTCGTGCAGGCGCGCCTCGGCGCCTTCCTTCTTGGCCAGCTCCCAGGGCTTGTTCTGGTCGACGTACTCGTTCACCTTGTCGGCCAGCGCCATCACCTCGCGCAGGGCGCGGGCGTAGTCGCGGCCGTCATACAGCGTGTGGATCTGGGTGGCCGCGTCGCGCAGCGTGAACAGCAGCGCGTCGCCGTCGGCCGACACCTCGCCCAGCCTGCCGCCGAAGCGCTTGCCGATGAAGCCCGCCGCGCGGCTGGCGATGTTGATGTACTTGCCCACGAGGTCGCTGTTGACGCGCGCCACGAAGTCCTCGGGGTTGAAGTCGATGTCTTCGTTGCGGCCGTTGAGCTTGGCGGCGATGTAGTAGCGCAGCCATTCGGGGTCGAGCCCGATCGACAGGTACTTGAGCGGGTCGATGCCGGTGCCGCGGCTCTTGCTCATCTTCTCGCCGCTCACCGTGAGGTGGCCGTGCACGTACACGGCGTCGGGCGCCTTGCGGCCGCTGAAGTGCAGCATCGCGGGCCAGAACAGCGTGTGGAAGGTGATGATGTCCTTGCCGATGAAGTGCACCTGCTCGAGGTCGGGGTCGGCCATGTACTCGGTGTACGAGATGCCGTCGCCGCCGAGTTCGATGCAGCGCTTGTCCAGCAGGTTCTTCAGCGAGGCCAGGTAGCCCACGGGCGCGTCGAGCCACACGTAGAAGTACTTGCTCGGCGCATCGGGGATCTCGATGCCGAAGTACGGCGCGTCGCGGCTGATGTCCCAGTCGCCGAGGCCGCCCTTGCCCTCGTCGTCCTTGTAGAGCCATTCGCGGATCTTGTTCTGCACCTCGGACTGCACGTGGCCGGGGGCGGCGGTCCATTCCTTCAGGTAGGCCTCGCAGCGCGGGTCCGACAGCTTGAAGAAGAAGTGCTCCGAGCTGCGCAGCTCGGGCTTGGCGCCCGACAGGGCCGAGTAGGGATTGATCAGCTCGGTGGGGGCGTACACGGCGCCGCACACCTCGCAGTTGTCGCCGTACTGGTCCTTCGAATGGCAGTTGGGGCACTCGCCCTTGATGAAGCGGTCGGCCAGGAACATGCCCTTTTCGGGGTCGTAGAACTGCTCGACGCTCTTGGTGCTGATCAGGCCGTTGGCCCGCAGGTCGCGGTAGATGTCCTGCGCGAGCTGGTGGTTCTCGGGCGCGTCGGTCGAGTGCCAGTTGTCGAAGGAGATGTAGTAGCCGTCAAGATACGGCTTGCGCCCGGCTGCAATCTCGGCCACGAAGGCCTGCGGCGTCACGCCGGCCTTGTCGGCCGCGATGGTGATGGCCGCGCCGTGCGCGTCGTCGGCGCACACGAAGTTGACCTCGGCGCCGTTCATTCGCTGGTTCCGCACCCAGATGTCGGCCTGGATGTATTCCATCATGTGGCCGATATGGAATTTGCCGTTGGCGTACGGCAGGGCGGTGGTGACGAAGAGCTTGCGCGGGGCGGACATCGGGAAGGGCGCTTTCGGAGTGGCTGACGGGGAACCGGGCATTTTAGGTGGCGGCGTCCGGCCGTGGGTTGGACGCCGGCATCCAACCCCCCACGCCTTGCGCCGCTCCACCCCCTTCGCGCACCACAAACACCTCAGGCAAACAGTGCCTTGGGTACACCGGCCCCCAGCACTGTCGCGCACGCGACGTATGCTCCAGCCCCCGATACAGAAAGTGAGACACCGCCGATGACCTCCCCTCGCATTCCCGCAACCCTGATCCCCGGCGACGGCATCGGCCCCGAAATCGTCGACGCCACGCTGGCCGCGCTCGATGCGCTGGGCGCGCCCTTCGAATGGGACCGCCAGATCGCCGGCCTGGGCGGCGTGGTGGCCGCCGGCGACCCGCTGCCGCTGGCCACGCTGGACAGCATCCGCCGCACCCGCCTCGCGCTGAAGGGGCCGCTGGAAACGCCCTCGGGCGGCGGGTACCGCTCGTCGAACGTGCGGCTGCGCGAGGAGTTCCAGCTGTACGCCAACCTGCGCCCCGCGCGCACCATCATTCCGGGCGGCCGCTTCGACAAGATCGACCTGGTGGTCGTGCGCGAGAACCTCGAAGGCCTGTACATCGGCCACGAGCACTACGTACCGATCGACGGCGACCCGCACGCCGTGGCCATGGCCACCGGCATCAACACCCGCCAGGGCAGCCGCCGCCTGCTGGAGTACGCCTTCGAGACAGCCGTGGCCACGGGCCGCAAGAAGGTCACGATCGTGCACAAGGCCAACATCATGAAGGCGCTCACGGGCATCTTCCTGGAGACCGGCCTGGACCTGTACGAGAAGAAGTACAAGGGCAGGTTCGAGCTCGACACGGTCATCATCGACGCCTGCGCCATGAAGCTGGTGCTGAACCCCTGGCAGTTCGACATGCTGGTCACGACCAACCTGTTCGGCGACATCCTGTCCGACCTGGTGGCGGGCCTGGTCGGCGGGCTGGGCATGGCGCCCGGCGCCAACATCGGCGCCGACGCCGCGATCTTCGAGGCGGTGCACGGCTCCGCGCCCGACATCGCCGGCAAGGGCATCGCCAACCCGACCGCGCTGCTGCTGGCCGCCGCGCTCATGCTCGACCACGTCAGGCTGCCCGAACTGGCCACGCGCCTGCGCACGGCCATCGACGAGACGCTGAACATCGACAAGGTGCGCACCGGCGACCTGGGCGGCACGGCGGGCACCGAGGCGTTCACGAAGGCGCTCGTCGCCCGCATCAACGGCGGCTGAGTTTCGCCGCATGGGGCTTGCGACGCGGTCGCGCCCCGTGCCGTGCCTTGCGTCTTCATTTCCGAGAATTTCCGTCGAGCCATGTCCAATCCGTTGCCCGTCCTGTCCCTCCTCGAAACCCGTGTCCTCGGCGTGCTGGCCGAGAAGCAGCGCACCGTGCCCGACAGCTACCCGCTCACGCTCAACTCGCTGGTGTCGGGCTGCAACCAGAAGACCAGCCGAAACCCGGTGCTCGAGCTCACCGAGTCGCAGGTGCAGGCCGCCATCGACAGCCTGAAGGGCTACAGCCTCGTCGCCGAAACCAGCGGCGGGCGCGCCTACCGCTACGAGCACAACATCGACCGCGTGCTGCGCATTCCCTCGCAGTCGGTCATCCTGCTGACCGTGCTGATGCTGCGCGGCCCGCAGACGGCGGGCGAGCTGCGCATCGCCTGCGACCGCATGCACAACTTTGCCGACATCTCGTCGGTCGAGGGCTTCCTCAACGAACTGGCGGAACGCCCGGCCGGTGCGCTGGTCGTCAAGCTGGCGCGGCTGCCCGGTGCGCGGGAAAGCCGCTGGGCGCACCTGTTGAGCGGCACGCCGGCGGAAGAAGTCGCCGGACCGGGGAGCGCATCGTCCGACGCCGCCCATGCGCCGCACGACGTGTCGCTGGGCGAGGTCGCGGCGCTCAAGGCCAACGTGGCGCGGCTCGAAACCGAGGTGGCGTCGCTCAAGGCGCTGCTCGGGCGCGTGTGCTCCGAGCTCGGGATTTCCGAAACGGACTGATTCCGGTACTTCACACGGGCTTCACGCAGCCCGCGCATCGGCTGCCTAACGTCGTGCCCATTGCCAACTCTTCAATGGAGCACCGGACATGGACCACGGACAGATCGCCGCATGGCGCGATCACATGCCTTTCGACGACATCAGCCGGCGCCTGCTCGGCTGGCTCGCGGCACTGGCCGGCATCGCAAGCCTCTATGCGTTCTTCTGGTGGGCCGCATCGGCCACCGGCTTCCTTCTCTTCGACGGCTGGTGGCACACCTGGCGCGGCCTGGGCACCGCGCTCGCTCTCCGCGATGCGGATTCGGCCTTCTACCTGCTGAGCTGGGTGCTGTCGGTCTTCGGCGGCCTGTTCGGCTGGCTCGCGCTGATCGGCTTCGCGGTGGCGCACCGGCGCGGCTGGGAGGCGGTGCCGGGGTGGATTAAGTTCGGCTGCCTCGTCGGCGCGGTGGCCGGGCTGGCCTTCGAGCCCGGACGGCTGCTGGCGCTGGCACCCATCGTGTGCGCGGTGCTGATGCTGCTGCGCTCGATGCTGCAGGCACAGCCTGTGCGTTGAGGGTTGCGCACTTCGAGAAAGCTCGGCTATCGTGAGCTCCCGACGTTTCCGTCGGAGCAGAATGACATCCACCTGTCTTCATTGCCGCCAGCCCGGTATCGACAGCATGGCCAAGCGCTGGTCCAGCCGTGCCAGGCCCGTCGAATGCAGCCACTGCGGCAAGCTGTCGCATGTGCTTGCCAGCACCTCGTCGGGCATCACGATGGCTGGCCTGCTGATCGTCATCGTCTCGGCCATTGCTGCAGGCGTATGGCACATGGCGCCGCTGGGGCTGGTCGGCCTGTGCTAGTTCGGCTTGGGCACACGGCGCAGGTACAGCCGTACCAACATACCCGCCAGGCCGTTCAGCAAGAACGCGAACAGCGCCTTGCCGGGGCTGAAGAAGCTCAGTACTAACGTCAGCACGCAGGACGCCAGCAGCACCAGCAGCGATATGCGCCGGTCCACCCAGTGTTCGTCTTTCACCGGGTCTGGCAGCAGCGACATCAGGAGGAAGGCCGTGGCGGCCATGATGCCGATGTTCACCGCGTAGATGGCCGTTGCCACGGTGTGCGAGGTGAAGCGGCCCATCAGCACAGTCGAGAAGGGCAGCAGCGTCACGAACAGCAGATAGAACAGGCTCCACTTCGCATAGCCCGCGCCCACCGATTCGCCGCGCGAACGGGCCTTGATCAGCGATAGCCAGCTCGCGCCCAACACGTAGAAGCTCAGCAGGTAAGGAACGAACTTGGGGCTCAGCGCCAGCAGGGCCTGATAGAACGAGGCCTCGGTCGCGCCCACGGCGGTTTCGTCGGGGATCCGCAGGTCGAGCACGAGGATGGTCATGGCCACGGCGAAGATGCCGTCGGTCAGCGCGTCGAGGCGGTTCTTGGGGTACATCGCGGCCTGCCTGTCTAGGGGCGTGAAACGGGCACGTCGAGGCTCGCTTTCACCGGGTCCATCGTCACCAGCGTGCGAAAGCGCTTGACGTTGTTGCTCTGGAAGAAAAGCTGCCGGGTCAGCGCGGTGTACTGCGCCATGTCGCGCACCACGAAGACCAGGATGAAGTCCCACTCGCCCGTCACGTAGTAGCACTGTTGCACCTGCGGGCAGTCGCGGAAGCTCTGCTTCATGGCGTCGAGCAGTTCGATCTGCTCGCTCTCGGTCTCCACCTCGGCCACGATGGTGAGCGGATGGCCCAGCGCGGCGGGCGACAGCACTGCGCCGTAGCGCTGGATCACGCCCTCGTCGAGCATGCGCTTCAGCCGCCGGTTGACGGCGGCCGTCGACAGGTGCACCCGTTCGCCGAGTTCGCTCTGCGGCATGCGGCTGTTGGCCTGCACGAGGTCGAGCAGGCGAAGGTCCAGGGCGTCCAGAGGTGTCATGCGAGGGCGGGCGACGCAAAAACGTTGCGTCAATGGGCGCGATTTTGCGCGCCCATACCGCTGTGTTGTCAATAGCATCTCGCCATGAACATTGCAGACACCCCCCTGCGCGACGAACTCACCGGCTGGCGCCGGCAGTTGCACGCCATGCCAGAGACTGGCTTCCAGGAAGCGAAGACCTCCGCCTTCGTGATCCGCGTGCTCAAGGCGCTGGGCCTCGAGGTGCACACCGGCATCGGCGGCACCGGCCTCGTCGCCAACCTGAAAGTGGGCAGCGGCAAGGGCGTGATCGGCCTGCGCGCCGAGATGGACGCGCTCGACATCACCGAGCTGCCCGCCGACCGTGCCCATGCCTCCACCGTGCCCGGCAAGATGCACGCCTGCGGCCATGACGGCCACATGTCGATCGTGCTGGGCGCCGCGCGGCTGCTGCGCGAGCGGCGCGACTTCGACGGCACCGTGCGCTTCATCTTCCAGCCTGCCGAGGAGCACGGCCGCGGCGCCAAGGCCATGATGGACGACGGCTTGTTCGAGCGCTTCCCGGTCGACGAGATCTATGGCCTTCACAACATGCCCGGCATGCGCGCCGGCACCATCGCCACGCGCGTGGGCGGCATCATGGCCAGCGAAGACAACTTCGTGATCCACGTGAAGGGGCGCGGCACGCATGCCGCGCGGCCGCACATGGGCATAGACCCGATCGTCATCGGGGCGGAGATCGTGCTGGCGCTGCAGACCATCGTGTCGCGCACGCTCGACCCCGGCGCGCAGGCGGTGGTCTCGTGCACCGAGTTCATCACCGACGGCATCCGCAACGCGATTCCGTCGAACGTCGTCATCAAGGGCGACACGCGCAGCTACGACCCGGCCGTGCAGCACATGCTGGCCACGCGCATGCGCGACATCAGCGAAGGCATCTGCCGCATGCACGGCGCCGAATGCGACTTCAGCTACACCCACGAGTTCGCGCCCACCGTGAACTGGGCCGAGTGCGTGACTTTCGCGGTGGCTGCCGCCACGGCCGTGGTGGGTGCCGGGAACGTCGACGCCGATGTGGTGCCGTTGATGGCGTCTGAGGATTTCGGCGCGTTCCTGCGGGCGGTGCCGGGTGCCTTCGTGTTCCTCGGCAACGGGGCCGACGGAGAGCCCGGCGGCACGCCGCTGCACAACAGCAGCTACGACTTCAACGACGAGGTGCTCGCGACGGGCGCCCGCTATTTCGCGGAGCTCGTGCGCATGCGCCTTCCCCGATCGACCGGCACTGGGAGCTGAGCAGCATGTTTTTCACCAACCCCCGGGCAAGCCGGCGCGCTTACGACGAATCCCTGCGCGAAGTGATGAGCATCGCGCGCGGCAAGCAAAGCCGGCAGTGGCTGTCGAGCTGGAACCGGCTTTCGCCGCAGCCGACACCGGCATGGGCGCTGCCCCGCCTTGCGGCGCAACTGGGCATCGGCGGGCTGACCGTCAAGGACGAATCGAAGCGCTCGGCACTCGGCAGCTTCAAGGTGCTCGGCGCGCCGGTGGCGCTGCTGCGGCTCCTGCTGCGCCGCTGGCCCGATCGCGGATGGACGCCCGGCGATCTGCTGGCGGGGCGGCATGCCGGGGCGCTGCGCGATTTCGTGGTCGTCAGCGCGACCGACGGCAACCATGGGCGTGCGCTTGCCGCCGCCGCGCAGAGCATCGGCTGCCGCTGCGTGATCGTGCTGCATGCGCAGGTGAGCCAGGAGCGCGAAACGCCCATCGCGCAACTGGGCGCCGAGATCGTCCGCATCGCGGGCAACTACGACGAGTCGGTCGAAGAAGCCGCGCGGCTTGCCGGGGCCAACGGCTGGGAAGTGGTTTCCGACACCTCCTACGACGGCTACGAGGAAGTGCCGCGCGACGTCATGCAGGGCTACGGCATCCTGGCCGACGAATTGCTCGAGCACGCCGCCGCCGACGGGCCGTGCCCGTTCACCCACGTCATCGTGCAGGGCGGCGTGGGCGGGCTGGCGGCCGGCGTGGCCAGCCATTTCTGGGAACGCTATGGCGCCGCGCGTCCGGCCTTCATCGTCGTGGAGCCCGAGCAGGCCGACTGCCTTCTGCAGAGCGCGCGAAGCGGCCGCCCCGCGCGTGCCACGGGCTCGGTCGACTCGGTGATGGCGGGGCTGGCCTGCGGGGAGACCTCGCCGCTCGCGTGGCGCTTCCTGCAGCCTGCCGTCGATCTGTTCATGACGGTGACCGATGCACAGGCAGAGCAGGCAATGCGCACCCTCGCGACCGGCGAGGCGGGCGATGTGCCGGTGCTCAGTGGCGAGTCCGGCGCGGCCGGCTTGGCGGCGCTGCAGGTGCTCGCGGCCGACCCCGATGCGCGCCGTTCCTCCGGCCTGGGCCCTGCGGCGCGCGTGCTTTTGGTCAGCACCGAAGGCGCGACCGCGCCTGGCGTCTACCGCGCGATCACCGGGCGCTCGGGCGAAGAGGTGGTCGCGGCGCAGGAGCAATGGCTGCTGCGGGAGCACCGGTAGGCGCAAGCGCGTCCCGGCGCGTTGAGGCAACTGTCATCGGCGGGCGTGCATACTCGCGCGCCCCCACCCCAGCATCGCTTCAACAAGGATCCCATGTCAGGACACGGCTTTCACGTGCACGGCCCGCACGATCACGAACTCGAACACGCCGCCTCGGGCGGCGGCCACGGCCAAGAGGCCGGCGGCATGAGCATGACCAGCAAGATCGCGATGTGCACCGCGGTGATCGCCACCTTCGGCGCGATCTTCTCGTACATGGGCGGCGCCACCCAGGCCAACGCCGGGCTCTACAAGAACAATGCCGCGATCAAGAAGACCGAGGCGTCCAACCAGTGGAATTACTTCCAGTCGAAGAGCACCAAGCAGGCGCTGGCCGAGTTCGCGCGCGACACCGCGACGGACGACAAGCGCCAGGGCTGGCAGGTCAAGGTGAGCCGCTACGAGCAGGAGAAGACCGAGATCCAGGCCGCCGCGAAGAAGCTTGAAGAAGAGGCGAGCCGCTGGGACGCCCAGTCGGAAGAGCAGATGCACCAGCACCACCGCTGGGCGCAGGCAACCACCGTCCTTCAGGTGTCGATCGCGCTGGCCGCCATTGCGCTGCTCACAAGGAAGAAATGGCTGGAGCGTGCGATGTTCGGCGTGGCCGCCGCGGGTTTCGCGGTGGGCGTGCTCGCCGCGCTGCACATCTAGGCCGCGCTTGCGGGGCTGCCCCAGCCGAAGAACCGCAGCACTTCGTCGCGCTGGCTCATTGCGTCGGCGCGGCCCAGCGCCATCAGTTCGCGCGTGTAGGCCGACTCGAACAGCAGGTAGCTCGCAAGCGCGCCGCCCTTCACGTCGGCCGCCACCTTCGAGCCGCCCAGCAGGTATCGCACCGCGCCGGGCAGGGCGTCGACGTGGCGCGCCGCGATCACGTCGAGGCGCTCCGACGGCGAGATCACCAGCAGGTCGAGCGGACGCAGCCCGCTCGCCGCCCGCGCTGCCTCGGGAATGAGGCTCAGCGTGTGGTTGACGCGGTGCAGCCGCTCGATGTCGACCGCCAGCGCATCCAGGAAGATGCTCGACAGCGCATGGCCCGCGATCTGCGCCATCGTCGGATAGCCGGTGTGGGTGTTGGGGCCAGGCGCTTCGCGCGGCTCGTGCATGCGCCCGGCACCGATCACCACGATGCGCTGCGCGCCCAGGTGGATGGCCGCTGCAATCGGTGCCGACTGGCGCATCGAGCCGTCGCCGAAGTACTCGATGTGGTCCTGCTGCATCGGCAGCGCGGTGGCCGGGAACACGAACGGAATGGCCGATGAAGCCAGCAGGTGCGCATGGGTGATGCGGTCGCGCACCGAGATCCGCTGCGAACGCACCCAGGGTTCCATGGGCACGGCCGCCTCGAAGAAGGTGACGTGCTCGCCCGAGCTGTAGCTCGAGGCCGTCACCGCCAGCGCCTGCACGTGGCCGTCTTTCATGAGCTGCGGCAGGCGGTCGAGCTGCACAAGGCGCTGCAGCAGCTCTGCCAGCGGCGAGTTGTCCAGCAGCGACCTGGGCTTCACGCGCATCCAGTTGGCCGCGAAGCGCCCGAGCCCGAGCAGCATGCGCCATCGCGCGCCGCTGCCGATGACGGAAAGCGAGTCGGCCTTGTACACCTGCTCGGCGCGGAACTGGCTCCAGACTTCGGCGATGTGCGCCACCACGTGGTCGAAGCTGTCGGCGCCGCAGGCCAGCGCGGCCGCGTTGATGGCCCCGGCGGAGGTTCCGGTGATGACCTGGAAGGGACTGCCGGCGCCGGTGCCGGCGCCGCGCCGTATCTCGGCGATGGCCTCCAGCACGCCCACCTGGTAGGCGGCCCGGGCGCCGCCCCCGGTGAGCAGGAGGCCGGTGACGGGGCTTGTCTCTGGCATTTTTTGGTTATTGAGGAGCTGTTCGATGAAGGCCCGGAGAGCGCACTAGACTACCGGCCATTCAGGAGTTTGATCAATGGCACTCACCCCAGAAGGGCTGACGGACGCGCTCAAGGCCGTCGCGGACCCTAACACCGGCAAGGAATTCGTGGCGAGCCGGTCGCTCAGAAACCTCCAGGTCTCGGAGGGCGACGTGTCCTTCGACATCGAGCTCGGCTACCCCGCCAAAAGCCAGCACGCGGCCATCCGCAAGGCGCTGGTGGCGGCCGCCAAGACGGTGCCGGGCGTGGAGAACGTGTCGGTCAACATCGTCACCAAGGTCATCAGCCACGCGGTGCAGCGCGGCGTGCAGCTGATGCCCAACGTCAAGAACATCATTGCGGTGGCCTCGGGCAAGGGCGGCGTGGGCAAGAGCACCACAGCCGCCAACCTGGCGCTGGCGCTGGCCTCCGAAGGCGCCACCGTAGGCCTGCTCGACGCCGACATCTACGGCCCGAGCCAGCCCATGATGATGGGCATCGAAGGCCGCCCCGACAGCGCCGACGGCAAGACCATGGAGCCCATGGAACGCCACGGCGTGCAGGTCATGTCGATCGGCTTCCTCGTCGACCAGGACCAGGCCATGATCTGGCGCGGCCCCATGGCCACGCAGGCGCTGGAGCAGCTGCTGCGCCAGACCAACTGGAAAGACCTGGACTACCTGATCGTCGACATGCCCCCGGGCACCGGCGACATCCAGCTCACGCTGAGCCAGCGGGTGCCGATGACGGGCGCGGTGATCGTCACCACGCCGCAGGACATCGCGCTGCTCGACGCCAAGAAGGGCATCAAGATGTTCGAGAAGGTGGGCGTGCCGATCCTGGGCATCGTCGAGAACATGGCAGTGCACATCTGCTCGAACTGCGGCCATGCCGAACACATCTTCGGCGCCGACGGCGGCAAGAAGATGGCGGCCGAATACCAGATGGAATACCTCGGCGCGCTGCCGCTGGACATCAAGATCCGCCTGCAGGCCGACAGCGGCGCGCCGACGGTGGTGTCCGACCCCGAAGGCGACGTGGCGGGCATCTACAAGGCCGTGGCGCGCCGCGTGGCCGTGGGCATCGCCGAGAAGGCGAAGGACTTTTCCTCCAAGTTCCCCACCATCTCGATCAGCAAGAACACCTAGGCATGAACCTGCTCGCCTCGATGCGCTATCTGGTTGCGCTCAGCGAGCACAAGCACTTCGGCCGCGCCGCGCAGGCCTGCCACATCACCCAGCCGGCCCTTTCCAACGCGCTGCGCGCGCTGGAAAGCGAGTTCGGCGTCGTCATCGTCAAGCGGGCCCGGGTGTACGTGGGCCTCACGCACGAAGGCGAGCGCGTGCTGGCCACCGCGCAGCGCATGCTGCGCGAGAACGACGTGCTGGTGCAGGAGCTGCGCAGCACGCAGGGCGACCCGCACGGCCGGCTGAGCATGGCGGCCGTGCCCACGGCCATTCCCATGCTGTCGCGCTTTGCGGCCATGCTGCAGCAGCGGCATCCGGGCATCGTGCCCGCGGTGCTGTCGATGAGTTCGCAGGAGCTAGAGACCGGGCTCGAGAGCCTGTCGGTCGACCTCGCGCTCGGCTACACCGAGCGCATGCACCTGCCGGGCATCAAGCTCAAGGCCTGGCCGCAGAGCATTGAACACTACTTCCTGCTGCGGCGTGCGAAGAAGGCGTCGGCCGACCATCTGCGCATCGGCAAGCCCATGCCGTGGGCCGAGGCCGGCAAGCTGCCGCTGTGCTTGCTCACGCCCGACATGCACAACCGCGCCATCATCGACCAGGCGCTGCGCGAGGCCGGCGTGCCGGCGGCGCCGGCCATCGAGACCAACTCGGTGCTGACGCTCGCGCTGGCAGTGAGCGTCGGCACGGTCAGCAGCGTGCTGCCGGGCGCGATGGTGGCGGCCGTGCGCAGCCACCGCGAGCTGGAAGCGCTGCCGCTGGTGTCGCCCGAGGTGCGCACGCCCATCGGCTTCATGACGCAGGACGGCGTGCGAAGTTCGCGCGCGCTCGACGCCGCACGGGCTTTCCTTCAAACCCCCGAGTGGCAGGCACAGGTGCAGCAGCACAGCGGCACGCTCGGCGCCTAGCGTCGCTCATTCAAAAATTGAATCGGGGCATGCGCTGATCGAATTTGACGGCGCATGAAGCGCTCACTCACACTCCGCGGCCAACATTCGGCAACAAATTACACATCAGGCGAACAAGGAGAAACATGGCAGGATCATCTGCAGGCGTTCTTGAAGGAGAGCGCATCGGTGGAGGCGGATCGCAACGGCAACCCGGCTTCCTGGAAAAAGAACGCATCATCGCGGGCCCCGGTTTCAACCGCTGGCTGGTACCCCCGGCCGCACTGGCCATCCACCTGTGCATCGGCATGGCCTACGGCTTCTCGGTGTTCTGGCTGCCGCTGTCGAAGGCGCTGGGCACTGCCGGCACCGGCGCACAGGCCTGCGCCAAGGACATGAGCTTCTTCGCGGAGCTGTTCGCCACCAACTGCGACTGGCGCGTGGCCACGCTGGGCTGGATGTACACGCTGTTCTTCGTCTTCCTCGGCTGTTCCGCGGCCCTGTGGGGCGGCTGGCTCGAACGCGCGGGTCCGCGCAAGGCCGGCGTGGTGTCTGCGCTGTGCTGGTGCGGCGGCATGCTGCTGTCGGCACTGGGCATCCACCTGCACCAGTTCTGGCTCATGATCCTCGGCTCGGGCGTGATCGGCGGCATCGGGCTGGGCCTGGGCTACATCTCCCCGGTGAGCACGCTGATCAAGTGGTTCCCCGACCGCCGCGGCATGGCGACCGGCATGGCCATCATGGGCTTCGGCGGCGGCGCGATGATCGGCTCGCCGCTGGCGGTCGACCTGATGAAGCGCTTCTCCACCACCACCGACGTGGGCGTGATGCAGACCTTCGTGGTCATGGCCATCGGCTACTTCGTCTTCATGATGGCCGGCGCGCTCGGCTACCGCGTGCCGCCCTCGGGCTGGAAGCCCGAAGGCTGGACACCGCCCCCGGCGCAGACCAGCAACACCATGATCACGCAGCGCCACGTGCACGTGAAGAAGGTCTGGGGCATTCCGCAGTTCTGGCTCGTGTGGCTGGTGCTGTGCATGAACGTGAGCGCCGGCATCGGCGTGATCGGCATGGCGTCTCCGATGCTGCAGGAAGTGTTCGGCGGCGCGCTGATCGACCTGCCGGCCAAGTACGGCCAGCTCGACAAGACCCAGCTGGCGGCCATCGCGGTGGTGGCGGGCGGCTTCACGGCGCTGCTGTCGCTGTTCAACATCGGCGGGCGCTTCGTGTGGGCGAGCCTGTCGGACAAGCTGGGCCGCAAGCTGACCTACACGGTGTTCTTCGTGCTCGGCGCCGTCTTGTACGCGAGCATTCCCTCGTCGGCCGGCGCGGGCAGCAAGCTGCTGTTCGTGGGCGCTTGCTGCGTGATCGTGTCGATGTACGGCGGCGGCTTCGCCACCGTGCCGGCCTACCTGGCCGACCTGTTCGGCACGCAGTTCGTGGGCGCCATCCATGGCCGCCTGCTTACCGCGTGGGCCACCGCGGGCATCCTCGGCCCGGTGGTGGTGAACTACATGCGCGAATACCAGCTGGGCCTGGGCCTGCCGCGCGAGCAGGTCTACAACCAGACCATGTACATCCTGGTGGGCATGCTGGTGATCGGCTTCATCGCCAACCTGCTGGTGCGCCCGGTGGCCGACAAGCACTTCATGACCGACGCCGAACTGGCCGTCGAGAAGAAGCTGGCGCACGAGAAGGCCTCCGCGGCCGAAGTCGGCAGCGGCTCTGGCCGTGCCGACACGGTGAGCCCGCTGGTGGTGGCGCTGGCCTGGGTGGCGGTGGGCATTCCGCTGGCCTGGGGCGTCTACAAGACGCTGGTGAGCGCGGCCAAGTTCTTCAACTGACCGCGGCTGTCCGGGAGACGCCGCCGCGCTTGGGCGGCTCGCACCGGGCAGACAATGGCGCTCCGCATTGGTTTACGCTTCGCGCCAACATGAAATCCAAAGTCCAGTTCCGCCTGCGCATCTACCGGGACGACGCCATTGCCATCGGCCCCGGCAAGATCGCGGTGCTCGAGGCCGTGGCCGAGACGGGGTCGATTTCCGCGGCGGCCCGCTTGCTCGGCATGTCGTACCGCCGCGCCTGGATGCTGATCGACGAGATGAACAAGGCGCTGGTCTCGCCGGCCGTGAACACCGCCGCCGGCGGCTCGCGCGGCGGCGGCACGGCGCTGACGCCGGTGGGCGAGGAAATCGTCAAGCACTACCGGGCCATCGAGAACGCCGCGCGCCTTGCCGCATCGGCCGACATTCGCGCGCTGACGCGTCTGCTCGCCCCATGACACCCTAAACCCTCGAGCGCGCCGGCTGGTTCGGGGCCAGGCCCGATCAGCTGCCGGGCACGCGATCCGGCGACAGGATCGGCTGATCAGGGCGCAGCATCCGCTGCATTGCGGCGCAATACTTCGCCGATGTCGTTGGCGTCGGCCTCGGCCACCAGGAAAGACAGGCTCTCGCCGTCGGGCGCGGTGATGGACAGCACGAAGCCGGCGGCGTCCATGGCACGCTCGATGCGCCACTCCTGGACCTGCGTCACGTGGCGAAGCTCCGGCCTGCCTGAGATCGAACGGACAACGGTGTCGTGGGCGGATGGGCGCATGGGTTCCAGGGTGTCCAACGCTATATCCGCCAGTATATGAAGACTCGTCGGTTTGCGCACCCCGTGGCGACCTTTGGGCTGCGCGTGTAACAATCTCCGCCGTATTCCAATGAACACGACGAATTCACTCATCGCCTCGACCGACTGGTTCCCGCTGGTGCTGTCGCTCAAGGTCGCCGCCGTGGCCACCGTGCTGGCGCTTGTCGCCGGCGTGGCGCTGGGCTGGATCTTCGCCCGCAAGAAGTTCTTCGGCAGCAGCGTGCTCGAGGCCGTGTTCATGCTGCCGCTGGTGCTGCCGCCCACCGTCATCGGCTACGCCATCCTGGTGGCGGCCGGGCGCCGCAGCCCGCTGGGCGCGTGGCTGCGCGAGCACCTCGACTACACCATCATCTTCAGCTGGCACGGTGCCGTGGTGGCGTCCGCCGTGGTCGCGCTGCCGCTGGTGCTCAAGTCGGCCAGCGCCGCGTTCGCGGGGGTGGACCGCTCGCTCGAGGCTGCGGCCAGCACGCTGCGGCAATCGCCGTTCTCCGTTTTCCTGCGCGTCACGCTGCCGCTGGCGTGGCCCGGCATCCTGGCCGGCACGCTGCTGGCCTTCGCGCGCGCCATGGGCGAGTTCGGTGCCTCGCTGATGGTGGCTGGCTCCATTCCCAAGCAGACCCAGACGCTGTCCATGGCCATTTACGACGCGGTGCAGGCGGGGCATGACGATCTCGCGCTGCTGCTGGTCATCGTGACTTCGCTGCTGTCTATCACCGTGCTGGTGCTGTCGAACCGTTTCTTTTTGCTTCGCTGATTTCGTTTCAACCATCTGGAGTTGTCCATGCGTCCGTTTCCCCTTCTGTCGTTGGTTCTTGCGCTCGCCTTGCCGCTGGTTGCGGGCGCGCAGCAGATCACCGTGTCCGCCGCCGCCAGCCTGACCGACGCATTCAAGGAAATCGGCCCCAAGTTCGAGGCCGCCAAGCCGGGCGCCACCGTGCGCTTCAACTTCGCGGCCTCGGGCGTGCTGCTGCAGCAGATCGGGCAGGGTGCGCCGGTGGACGTGTTCGCCAGCGCCGACCAGGAAACGATGAACCGCGGCGTCGAGCAGAAGGCCATCGACGCCGCCACGCGCAAGGACTTCGTCACCAACAGCCTGGTGCTGATCGAGCCCGCCACGGGCGCCGTGGGCGTGAAGACCCTGCAGGACCTGGGCGGCGCCAGCGTCAAGAAGATTGCCGTGGGCAAGGTCGCGACCGTACCTGTCGGCCGCTACACCAAGCAGGTGCTCGACGGCGCCAACCTGTGGACCACGCTCGAGCCCAAGTTCGTGCAGGCCGACAGCGTGCGCCAGGTGCTCGACTACGTGAGCCGCGGCGAGGTCGAGGCCGGCTTCGTCTACCGCACCGACGCGGCCGTGGCCGGCAACAAGGTCAGGATCGCCTTCACCCCCACCGGCCACACGCCGGTGACCTATCCGATCGCCGTGGTGGCCGACAGCAGGCAGAAGCCGCTGGCTGGCGACTTCATCGCGTTCCTGTCGACGCCCGCCGCGCAGGAAGTGCTCACGCGCTACGGTTTCGGCAAGCCATGATCGACGTCGATCTGAAGCTCTCGGTGCGGGACGGGGCACGCCGCTTCGACCTGGCCGTGCGCTTTCAGACCGACGTGCCCTTTGCCGCGCTCTACGGCCCGTCGGGCGCGGGCAAGTCGCTCACGCTGCAGGCCATCGCGGGGCTTCTGCAGCCGTCGGCCGGCCATGTGCGGCTCGATGGCCGCACGCTGTACGACGCGGCCCGGGGCATCGACGTGCCCGCGCCGGAACGCCGCATCGGCTACCTGTTCCAGGACTACGCGCTGTTCCCGCACCTCACGGTGCGCCAGAACGTCGGCTTCGGCCTGACCGCGTGGCACCGCCGCAAGCCGTCCGCAAAGGATGCCGAGCGCGTGCAGGCGCTGCTGGAGAGCTTCGGCCTTGCGGCGCTGGCCGACAGCCGCCCGCGCAACCTCTCGGGCGGCCAGCAGCAGCGCGTGGCGCTGGCGCGCGCGCTGGCCTGCGAGCCGCAGGTGCTGCTGCTCGACGAGCCCTTCGCCGCGCTCAATGCCATGCTGCGCAGCGAACTGCGCAACGAACTGGCCCAGGTGCGCAAGCAGTGGGGCATTCCGGTGCTGATGATCACGCACGACATCGAGGACGTGCTCGCGCTGGCCGACGTGGCCTTCGTCTACAGGGACGGCCAAGTGGTGCGCGAGATCGATCTGCACAACGCCGAAAGCCGCGAGTTTGCGCTGCATGACATCGCAGGCGCGCAGGTTGTCGAAGAGACGCCGCTGCGCAGCAAGCTGCGCGGGTTGCTGATGCAGGACGCGCGCGGCGCCTGAGGCCTCGCTTCATTTCCATTTTGAATCGCCGCATATGCCGATCCAATTTGACGGCAGGCCCCCGCGCGCGAACACTCCCGGCATGAGCGAGCAGAAGATCGAGTTTTACAAGGGCCCCGCCGGCGGCTGGGGCGCTTTGCGCAGCGTCACGAATGCACTGCTGCGGCAGGACATTCCCATCAAGGGCGCGAAGACGTTGCTGTCGGCCAACCAGCCCGACGGCTTTGACTGCCCCGGCTGCGCCTGGCCCGACCGCAACCACGCCTCCACCTTCGAGTTCTGCGAGAACGGCGTCAAGGCCGTGGCCGCCGAAGCCACCGCGCGCCGCGCCGGCCCCGAACTGTTCGCGAAGCACACCGTGGCCGAACTGGCCGAGCAGAGCGACTTCTGGCTCGAGGACCAGGGGCGCCTCACGCACCCCATGGCCTACGACGCGGGCAGCGACAAGTACGTGCCCATCGAATGGGACGACGCCTTCGCGCGCATCGCGCAGCACCTGAACGCGCTGCCCGACCCGAACCAGGCCATCTTCTACACGTCGGGCCGTGCGAGCAACGAGGCCGCCTTCCTGTACCAGCTGTTCGTGCGCGAGTACGGCACCAACAATTTCCCCGATTGCTCGAACATGTGCCACGAGCCCAGCGGCAGCGGCATGCGCCCGCAGCTCGGCGTGGGCAAGGGCACGGTCACCCTCGACGACTTCGAGAAGGCCGACGCGATCTTCATCTTCGGCCAGAACCCCGGCACCAACCATCCGCGCATGCTGGGCGAGCTGCGCGCGGCTTCCAGGCGCGGCGCGCGCATCGTGAGCTTCAACCCGCTGCGCGAGCGCGGCCTGGAGCGCTTTGCCGATCCGCAGGACAAGCTCGAGATGGCGACCATGGGCTCCACGCCCATCAGCACACACTACTTCCAGCTGCGCGTGGGCGGCGACTTCGCCGCCATCAAGGGAATGATGAAGCACGTCATCGAGCGCGAGGACGCGGCCGTGGCGCGCGGCGAGCCCTCGGTGCTCGACCATGAATTCATCGCCGCCCACACCGTCGGCTTCGAGTCGCTGGCGGCCGACCTGCGCGCCGAGTCGTGGGACATCCTGGTGCGCGAGTCTGGCCTGAGCGAGGCGCAGATCCGCGCCGCCGCCGACGTGTACCTGGGCGCCAGGCGGGTCATCGCCTGCTGGGGCATGGGCATCACGCAGCACCAGCATTCGGTGGCCACCATCCAGATGATCGGCAATTGGCTCATGCTCTGCGGCCACATGGGGCGCGAAGGAGCAGGCGCCTGCCCGGTGCGCGGCCACAGCAACGTGCAGGGCGACCGCACCATGGGCATCTGGGAAAAGCCGCCGGCCGCGCTGCTCGACCGGCTGCAGCAGGTGTTCGGCTTCGAGCCGCCGCGCCAGAACGGCGTGGACACGGTGGAGGCCATCCGGCTCATGCTCGACGGCAAGGGCAAGGTCTTCTTCGCGCTCGGCGGCAACTTCGCGGCCGCCACGCCCGACACCTACCAGACCTGGAAGGGCCTGCAGCAGTGCGACCTCACGGTGCACGTGACCACCAAGCTCAACCGCAGCCACGTGATCCACGGGCGCGAGGCGATCATTCTTCCGTGCCTGGGCCGCACCGAGATCGACATGCAGGCCAACGGCCCGCAGGGCGTGACGGTGGAAGACTCGATGAGCATGGTGCACATCTCGATGGGCATCAACCCGCCCGCGTCGGAGCACCTGCTGTCCGAGCCGGCCATCGTGGCGCGGCTCGCGGCCGCCACCATCGGCGCGCGCAGCAGGACGCCGTGGCTCTGGCTGGTGGAAGACTACGCACGCATCCGAGACAAGATCGAAGCCGTGTTCGACGACTTCAAGGACTTCAACACGCGCGTGGCGCACCCCGGCGGCTTCCGCCTGCGCAACACCGCGAGCGAGCGGGTGTGGAACACCGCGTCGAAGAAAGCCGTTTTCTTCACGCACGCGGTGCCGCTGGACACCCATTCGCACCGCGCCCGCGCGCGCTTTGCGAAGAAGGGCGACACCATCGTCTTCACGCTGCTCACCACGCGCTCGCACGACCAGTACAACACCACCATCTACGGCATGGACGACCGCTACCGCGGCGTCTTCGGCCAGCGCCGAGTGGTCTTCATCAACAAGGAAGACATCCGCCAGCTGGGCATGAAGGACGGCGACTGGGTCGACATCCAGACTGTGTGGAGCGACGGCCAGGAGCGCCGCGCCGACCGCTTCAGGCTGGTGGCCTACGACATCCCGCGCGGCAACCTCGCGGCCTACTACCCCGAGACCAATCCGCTGGTGCCCTTGTCGTCGGTGGCCGAGAACGCGGGCACGCCGACCTCCAAGTCCATTCCCGTGGTGCTGTCGTTGCATGTGGCGCCTGCCCCGGCCCCGTCGGACGCTGATACCGTGGCGGCATGACCGCCGCTTCCTTCGACGCCGATTCCTTCTCCATCGCCATCCTGCGCGCCCTTGCCGAAGCGCCGGGCGAGGGCGGCATGTCGCTGCCGCGCCTGGGCAAGCGGCTGGGGCAGGGCGCGAGCGTGGTCATGCGCCAGCTCACCCTGATGGGCGATGCCGCCATCGGCGGCGTGCGCGGCCCCGGCTGGGTGCGCGTGGTGCAGCTGGACGACCGCTGGGTCGCGCACCTCACCGACGCCGGGCGCGCACGGGTCGACGCCCTGCCGGCTGACGAAAACCCCGGCTGAGCGGACAATGGCCGCGGCCATGCAAGACGACCCCATCTCCGAACCCGATTCGCTGCCGCCACTTGCGCGGCACGCCGTGCATGTCTTCGGCGAGCGCGGCCTCGCGCCCGAGGGCGTGGTGCGCGACGACACGCTGGCGTCCGAGGTGCCGGTGGCGCTGGTGTTCAACGGCGTCTCGCATGCGGTGATGATGGCCACGCCGCAAGACATCGAAGCCTTCGCACTCGGCTTCGCGCTGAGCGAAGGCATCCTCGACGCAGCAGCCGATTGCCGGGGCATCGACGTGCGGACGATCGACGCGTCCGATGCCGGCTTGCCCCATGGCATGCCCGGCATCGAAGTGCAACTGGAGATCTCCACACGCAGCTTCGAGCGCCTGAAAGACCGCCGCCGCAGCCTCGCGGGCCGCACCGGCTGCGGCGTGTGCGGCGTCGAGAGCTTCGCGGGGCTCGACCTCACGCCGCAGCGTGTGCCGCCACGCGACTGGATCGAACGCATCGACCTGGAAACGGTGCTTCGCGCCTTCGCAGCCATGCCGCCGCGCCAGACACTCAACGCAGAAGCCGGCGCAATCCATGCTGCAGCTTGGGCGACGGTCGACGGCGAGCTCACCGATCTGATGGAAGACGTCGGGCGCCACAACGCGCTCGACAAGCTGCTCGGCAAGCTCGCGCTGGCGGGGCGGCTCGCGGAGCCGGGCTTCGTGCTGATGTCCAGCCGCGGCAGCCACGAACTCGTGCGCAAATGCGCGCGCCTGGGCATCGTCGCGATGGCGACCATCTCCGCGCCGACCTCGATGGGCGTGCGCATGGCCGAACTCAGCGGCCTGCGTTTCTGGGGGTTGTGCCGTGCGCCGCGTGGGGTGCTCTATGCCGATGGGCTGAGCCCCGGCAACTGAAACGCCGCCAGCGCCCGACCATCGCGCGCTGATAACAAGTGGTCGAATCCTGTTGATTCCAATGCCGTTGAGCAGCGCAACGGTGTTGCATATCTAACGAAATCTCCAGGAAATCTCCAGGAATTCTGCAAGTCACTTTTGGCCACAAATGTGCAGCCAAATGCGACATGACAATCCGCGCCCCGCAACGTATTCCTCGTTGCATTCGTCCGGGTTGTCATGCTCCTTCGATCACGCTTTCTCGCGCCGCCATCACTGCGCGCAGTTTCTGTCGCTTGCCTGTGGCTGGGTGCTGCGTCAGGCGCTCTGGCTCAAGCCAACCCTTCGGCACCCCATCCCTTCGTAGAGCAACTGCGCCAGCAGGAGCGTGAGCGAGCCCTGCGGGAGCAGCAGGAGAAGTCGGTCGACAGCCATCTTCGGCAATCGGCGCAAAAAGATTCGGACCGGCTGGCCGAGTCAGAGTCGCCTTGCTTTCGCGTCGAACGTCTCGCCCTGTCTGGTGAGCGTTCCGTTGATTTCCAGTGGGCGCTGGATGCCGCCGCGGGCCCGGATGCGAACGACAGCCCGCTTGGCCGCTGCCTGGGCACGCAGGGCGTCAATACCGTCATGGCGCGGCTCCAGCAGGCGATCATCGCAAGGGGCTTCGTCACCACCCGTGTGCTGGCGGCGCCGCAGGATCTGTCCACCGGGCTGCTGACCTTCACACTGGTTCCCGGACGCATCGCCGCCGTCCGCGCCACTGCGGATTCGAGCACTCGCTTCGGCGGCAATCGTCTGCTGCTCGAAAGCGCGATTCCTGCGCATCCTGGCGACCTGCTCAACCTGCGTGACATCGAGCAGGGCCTGGAGAACCTCAAGCGCACACCCACCGCCGAAGCCGATATCCAGATCGAGTCTTCGACCGCGCCCGACGCCCGGCCGGGCGACAGCGATCTGGTCGTCAAGTACACGCAGGCCCGCATGCTGCGAGGCACCCTGAGCCTGGACGACAGCGGCACCGAAGCCACCGGCAGATACCAGGCAGGCGCCACGGTCTCGGCCGACAACCTCTTCGGCCTCAATGATCTTTTTTACGTCAGTGCCAACCACAGCGTGGACGGGCACGTCCTGGGCAACCCGCGCCGCGGCACGGAGGGCCAGACCGTTCATTACTCGCTGCCCTGGGGCTACTGGCAACTCGGCTTCACCGCTTCGAACAGCCACTACCGGCAAACCGTGGCCGGCCTGAACCAGGACTACATCTATGCAGGCAAGGCCGACAACGCCGAAGTGAGGCTATCGCGCTTGGTCTACCGCGACCAGCGCCGCAAGACCACCGTTGCGATCCGCGCCTTTCGCCGCGAGTCGCGCAGCTTCATCGACGATACCCAGATCGAGAACCAGCACCGCGTGGTCGGCGGCTGGGAGGCCAGCCTGAGCCACAAGGAGTTCATCGGCGAAGCCACGCTGGACGGCACCTTCGCCTTGCGCCAGGGCACCGGCGCCTTCGGTGCCAGGCGGGCACCCGAAGAGGCCTTCGACGAGAGCACCAGCCGCTTCCGGTTCATGACGGCAGACGTGAGCCTCAACCTGCCTTTCAAGCTCGGCGAGCAGAAGCTGCGCTATGCCGGCCAGTGGCGAGCGCAGTGGAACCAGACCCAGCTCACGCCGCAAGAACGCTTCGGCATCGGCGGGCGCTACACCGTGCGCGGCTTCGACGGCGAGACCAGCCTGCTCGGCGAGCGGGGCTGGCTGCTGCGCAACGACGTCGGTTGGGCCGTGGGCCAGGGCGGGGCCGAGCTCTATGCGGGCATCGACTACGGCCGCGTGGGCGGGAGGTCGGTCGCATGGCTGCTCGGAAATCACCTGGCGGGCGGCGTGATCGGCGTGCGTGGTGCATGGCAGGGGCTGAACTACGACGTCTTCATCGGCGCTCCGATCAGCAAGCCCGAGGGCTACCGCACGGCCGGGGTCACGACGGGGTTCAACCTCAACTTCAGCTTTTGAGGAGGAAGGCGCAACAGAGAAAAAGCTACATCGCATCACCCAATCAATCGCAATCACATCACACAAGATCCCATGAAAAACAAGATTCTCTTTTCGTTCTCATTGCTGTCACTTGGCCTGCTTCACGCTTGCGGTGGAGGCAGCGGCGGTGGAGGCGGCGGCATGCCGATGGGCGCCATTCCAGCCGTTGCTCCGTCGGCGACCGCAGAAGCGGCTGCAGCAGCGCCCGCAGCAGCCGACTCCGGCTCGGTCTCGGCACCGTTCGCTCGCGGCGAGCGCGCGCGCTACCTGCTGCTGGGTGTGGGTGCGCAGTCGTTCGGTGTGCTGTCGCAAAGCGAGCAGGCGGCCAGCGGCGCGATGACGCGCCTGAACGACAACACGCTGACGGGGTCGAGCGCGACGAAGGAAATCAACGGTGACGCGAACTTCGCGATCGGCCGTTGGACCGCCGGCACCGTCACGCGCAGTTCGGGCGCGGAAACCCTCACTGGCGGCGACAACCGTGCGTATCACTACCTTGCACTGAACGAGCTGAAGACCCTGCCTGAGAGCGGAAGCCCCACCTGCGATGCGGGCGTCTTCACCAATCCCACCTATGTGGGCGGCGGCAGCGGCGCCGCTGCCAACAGCGGCGTGGCCAGCGGATCTTCGACGCTGGCATTCGGCAGCGAAGGCGCTGCCGTCAAGGGCGCGGTGAAGGTGACGGTCGGCGACGCCGTCGGCACCGTGAATTTCGATACCAAGGTCAAGTCCCCATCCAGCACGTCCGTGACCGGCAGCTTCCTGAGTGCGGGTGCGGGCGCCGGCATCACGCTGGGCGATCACGGCAGCGGTGTCTATGCGATTGCCGTGGGCTATTCGGCCACCCTTCCTTCCGGCGCGCGGTACATGGGCGTCGCGAAATTCCGCTGCGCTTGAGATCGTGAGCACGGAGCCGGAGTGACCGCGTCGCGGCGGTCATTGCCGGCTTCATTCAGAGGCCGAATTGCCGAGCCACCAGGGAGAGAAAAAAATGAACAGGCATCTTCACCGGATCATCTTCAACGCCGCGCGCGGCATGCGCATGGTGGTTCAGGAAACGGCCACCAGCATCGGCAAGGGTGCCTCCAAAGGCACCGTGGCCGCAGTCGCGCTCTTCTGCCTGTTGCTCGCAGGCGCCGTTCGGGCGCAGATCGTCGGATCGCCCAACGTCCCCGGGCATCTTCGGCCGACCGTACTCGTCGCACCCAACGGCGTGCCGCTGGTCAACATCCAGACGCCCTCGGCCGCGGGCGTGAGCCGCAACGTCTACAACCAGTTCGACGTGATGCGCAACGGCGCCATCCTGAACAACAGCCGGGTGAACGTGCAGACGCAGCTCGGTGGCTTCGTCCAGGGCAACCCGTGGCTCGCGAGAGGTCCGGCGCGCGTCATCCTCAACGAGATCAATGGCGGCAACCCGACGCAGTTGCGTGGCCACGTCGAGGTGGGCGGGCAGCGCGCGGAGGTGATCATCGCCAATCCGGCGGGCATCTCCGTGGATGGCGGCGGCTTCATCAACGCATCGCGCGCGACCCTGACCACCGGCGTGCCGCAGCTCAGTGCGCTGGGCGGGCTCGACGGGTTTCTCGTGCGCGATGGCATGGTGAGCGTCGAAGGCGCCGGGCTCGACGCCGGCAAGACGGACTATGCGGCGATCCTTGCGCGGGCCGTGCAGGTCAATGCGGGCATCTGGGCGAACGAGCTCCAGGTGGTCGCTGGCGCCAACCAGGTCAGCGCCGATCACGGCAACGTTGCGCCCGTCGCGGGCAACGGGCCCGCGCCTGCCTTTGCGCTCGACGTTGCCGCGCTGGGCGGAATGTATGCCCGGAAGATCACGCTCATCGGCACCGAGACGGGACTTGGTGTGCGCAACGCGGGCAACGTCGGCGCGGGTGCGGGCGGCCTTGTCGTGACTGCGCAGGGGCGACTGGAAAACACCGGGACGCTCGAAGGCGCGCGGGTTCAGCTCACCAGCGGCGCGGACATCGACAACCGCGGCGGCACCATCCGGCAGGCGAGCATGGCCGGTCTCACGATTGATTCGCCGGTACTCAGCAATACGAATGGGGGCGTGATCGGCGCGGAGCCTTTTGCGCCGGCAGCGGGTGAGAGCGGTGCGTCTTCCGCCCTCGCCGGGGCAACCGGCGCCATCACCGCCGCAGGCACGATCCGGAACGACGGCGGCCGCATCTACGCCGGCGGCCCGATCACGCTCAAGACGCCGCAGATCGACAACACGGGAGGCACTCTCAGCGTGGCGACCATGGCCGTGACCGGTGCCAGGTTCAGCAACGCGGGTGGCACGCTCGACGTCAGCCGAAGCTTCAACGCGAACGTCGGCCAGTTCGACAACACAGGCGGCAAGCTCAATGCGGGCAGCCTGCAGATCTCCACCAGCGGCGACCTGATCAATGTGGGCGGCACGCTCACCAGCGCCGGCGATGCAAGCCTCGCCGCCGGCGGCCGGGCCGACAACACGCGCGGGATCATCACGGCGGTTGGTCGCCTGACTGCCAATGTCGCGAAGGCCGTCGGCAACAGCGCCGGTACGCTGGTTGCAAATGAAGGGCTGTCGCTCGACGCGGGCGCGCTGCGCAACAGCGGGGCGATCCGCGCGGGCAACGACATCAGACTCGCTGTCGCCGGTGCGCTTGTCAATGACGGCGGCATCACCGCCGGCGGCAACACCGCGATCACGGCTGGCAGCCTGGCGTCAAGCGGCGGCAGCGTGCTCGGTGCCGGCGTTCAAGGCGATGGCAAGCCGGGCCTTGCAGGTGAACTGAGCGTCGCAGTCTCGGGTTCGCTGGTTGCAAATGGCGTGAACCTGGCTGTCGGCGACGCAACGCTGCGAGGCGCGAGCGTCGATCTCTCGGGCAGCCAGACCGGCGCGGCGAACATCTCGGTGACTGCGACGCAGGGCAACGTGAAAACCAGCGACAAGGCGAAGGTGGTGACGCCGGGCGCCCTGCGCATCACTGCCAACGCACAGGCGGACCAGGCCTTGGTCAACGACGCCGGCGTACTCAATGCCGGCCGGCTGAATCTGCGGGCATCGAACATCGCCAACACCCGCGGCGGCGAGATCGTGCAGACCGGTGCCGATGCCACCACGCTGGCCGTCTCCGGCATGCTGAACAACGATGGCGGGCTCATTGCCAGCAACGGCCGCGACCTGACGCTGAGTGCTGCCAGGCTGGGAAATGCCGGCGGCGCGATCGAGCATGCGGGCGAGCATGCGCGCACCGGCACCTTGCGCATCGCGGGTGGCAGCTTCAGTGGAGCCGGCGGCCGCATCGCCGGCAACGGCGCTCTCGCCATCGACCTGAAGAACGGCTTCGAGCAAGACAACGGCCGTACTGAAGCCAGGCAGATCAGCATCGAGGCCGGTTCATTGAGCAATCGCGCCGGCAATATCTTGGGGCGCTCGCTGTCGGTCGATACACGCGGCGGGGACCTCGACAACGGCGCCAAGGGCACCATCGCCGCATCGGGAGCGCTCGTGCTGCGATCCGGCGCCTTGAACAACGACTCGGGCTTGATCCAGTCGGGCGAGTCGCTGCGCATCGACACCAACGGCCGGGTCCTCGTCAACACCAACGCGGCCGGCTACCGGACCCAACCGGCAGACATGGCCGGAGGCATCACGAGCGGCGGCACGCTCATCCTGAAGACGGGCGAAGTCAAGAACACCGCCGGTTCCATCGACTCGAAGGGAGTGTTGATTGCCGAAACCCAGGCGTTCACCAACGCCGGCGGCAAGACGCTGGCCGTGGGCAGCCTGGACCTCGATGCCGGCGATGGAGCGATCGACAACACCGGCGGATTGATCCGCGCGAACGGAGCGGCCCGGCTCCGTGCCGGCAGCGTCGTCAATGCCAACACCTCAGGCGACGAGCAAGGCATCGAAGCAAGGAACGTCACGGTTCTTGGCGGGGCGGAACTGAACAACATCTCGGGGCGGATCGCCGCCGTGGAGGCGCTTGACGTCAAGGATCGGAACGCGGGCAACTCCGCGGCCAGGGGCCTGGCCATCACCAACACCGATGGCGTGCTCAAGGCCGGGATACCTGCTGCGCCCGGTGCGGACGGCAAGATGCGCAGTGGTGTCGGCGGCGTGTTCATCGACGCGAAGTCCTTCAGCGGCGACGGCCGGATTGCCTCCGCGAACGACCTGAACGTTGCGCTCGTACAGGACGTCACGAACAACACGAAGATGGGCGTCGATGGAAACCTGAACTTCAGCACCGCCGGCAAGTTCACCAACAACACGAAGTTGTCGGCAGGGCGCAAGCTCACGGTCGATGCAAGCGTCATCGACAACGCGGCGGACGCCGAGATGTCGGGCAGGGACACCGCACTGAAGGCGGCGACGACACTGACCAATCGAGGCTTGATCGACAGCCAGGGCGCGACACAGATCGACGCGGGCACGCTGCACAACATCGGCACGGGCCGCATCTACGGCAACGCGGTGTCCGCTGCGGTGGGCACGCTCGACAACTCTGCTGAAACCGTCAATGGCATCACCAAGGCCGCGACCATCGCGGCACGCGAGTCGCTGAACATCGGTGCCGACATCGTCCGCAACCGCGAGCACGCGCTGATCTTCAGCGCTGGAACGGGCGCGAAGGCACTGAACATCGGCGGCGGGCTCGACGGCAACCGCGAAGCCGCGACCAGCGGCAGTGCCCTGGAAAACCTGAGCGCGCGCATCGAGTCGCTGGGTGACATGACTGTCTCGATGGGGCGCATCGACAACCTGGACACGCGCATCAAGCTCGGGCCGAAGACGACGACCCAGGTGTTCTCCAGAACCATCGGCGTGGAAGGCATCGGCCACTTCAAGCCGGAGGATGTTGTCTACACCCCGGGCAAGGCCAACCTCTTGCTGCGCAACCCCGATGGAAGCTGGAGGCCAGCCAATGGCCATGTCTGGGGACTTTGGGACAAAACCGTTCTCACGACGACCGATACGGCCATCGACGCCGACCCGGCCGCCATCGTCGCCGGCAGGGACATGACCCTCATTGGCAACGGGCTGAACCGCGACAGCCGGATCAGCGCCGGCGCTGTGCTGGACGCGCCCGGCATCAGGAACGAGGCGCTACAGGGGGAGGTCACCGCGCAGACCGGCTCCATCGTCCATTGGCGCGCCACCCGGCGGCAGCCGGATGTCATCGAACCCGTGTCGAGAGTGAGCAGGGATGTGGGCGCCTACGAGAAAACAGGCAACTTCAACGCCACCAAGGGATACGACGCGGGCAAGGGCTCCGCCGGTGCGAGCGGCCCGAGCCCTGTGGCGACAATCGTCGAGGTGCCGGCCAACGTCGGTGGCGTCGTGAATGCCGGAGGACGCTCGGTCGATGCCGCCATCACTCAGGCAAGCAACGCCAAGGTGGGTGCCGGCCAGACCGTGCCCATGGTCGTGCGCACCAGTTCGCCTCGCATCGATATTCCCCAAGCCAGTCTTTTCAATCTGAATGGCGGGCCGCGCGGCTATCTCGTCGAGGCCGACCCGCGCTTCGCCGGCTACCGGAACTGGCTCAGCAGCGACTACCTGCTGAACAACCTCGGCCAAGACCCCGGCAACGCGCTCAAGCGCCTGGGCGACGGCTTCTACGAGCAGAAGCTCATTCGCGAGCAGGTCGCGCAGCTCACCGGCTATCGCTACCTGGGTGGCTACTACAACGACGAGGAGCAGTACACGGCGCTGATGAACAACGGGGCCACCTTCGCGCGGCAGCATGGCTTGCGGCCGGGCATCGGCCTGTCGGAAGTCCAGATGGCGCAGCTCACCAGTGACATCGTCTGGCTGGTCGAGAAGACGGTGACGCTGCCCGAGGGAGTCACCCGGCAAGTACTGGCGCCGCAGCTGTACGTGCGCGTGCGACCCGGAGACATCGACGGCTCTGGTGCACTGCTGAGTGCCGACGCCACCGTCATCAAGGGCGATGGCGATCTGGTCAACACAGGCACCATCGCCGGGCGCACGCTGGTCAGGATCGACAAGGACAATGTCAGGAACCTTGGTGGCCGCATTGCGGGCGGCGACCTTGGAATCCACGCCAAGACCGACCTCGACAACATCGGCGGCACCATCACTGCCAGCGACTCCGCGACATTGACGGCCGGCAACGACATCAACCTCGTGACGACCACCCGCACGCAGACCGGAGTGCTGACCAGCCGGACGAACATCGACCGCGTGGCGGGGGTCTATGTGAGCAATCCCGAAGGCATCCTCGTGGCTTCGGCCGGGCGGGACGTGCGCGTTGCCGGTGCCATCCTCGCGAATAGCGGCAAGGACAGCGGGACGCTGCTGAAGGCCGGGCGGGACATCAGTGTTTCGACGGTCAAGGAAGAGGAGCGTCAGGAGCGAGGCAGCGGCCCGCGCAACTTCTACAGCCAGAGCAGCAGCCGGGAGGTGGGCAGCCAGATTGCCGGCGGCGGCAATGTGACCCTCGACGCCGGAAACAACATCCGCGTGCGCGGATCCGTCATCGACGCCGAGGGTGACCTGGCAGTGAAGTCCAGAGAAGGCGATGTGCGCATCGAGACCGGGCGTGCCACCGTCTCGGTCGACTCCGCGAGTGAAGCGAAAAAGAAAGGCTTTCTCTCCAGCAAGACCACCACGCAGCGCGACAGTTCGCGCGAAGACACCGCCACCGGCAGCACGCTGGGCGGGCGCAACATCATCGTGTCGGGTCGGGATGTCACCGTGTCGGGCAGCGAGATCATTGCCGACAGGAATGCGTCCATCGTCGCCAGGCGCGACCTCACCATCGAGGCCGCGCAGGACAGCCGCTCCGAGAGCGCCTATCGCGGCACCAGCCAGTCCGGACTCATGGGCTCGGGCGGCTTCGGCTTCACCATCGGCAGCCGCAGCCAGAGTACCGACACCCGAAGCGAGAACACCAGCGCGGTGCGCAGCACGGTGGGCAGCATCGGCGGCAACACGACGCTCATTGCCGGCAATCGGTACACGCAGATCGGCAGCGACGTAGTCGCTCCTGACGGAGACGTGACCATCGCCGCAAAGAGCATCGCGATTCGCGAGGCACGTGAAACCAGCCGGACCGAGACCGAGCTGAAGCAGAAGACCGGCGGCCTGACCATTGCGCTTACCGCACCCGTCATCAGCGCGATGCAAAGCATCGGCAACACGGCCAAGGCCGTCCAGCAAACCGGCAGCGGACGCATGCAGGCGCTGGGTGCCGCCTCCATGGCCGTCGAGGCCAAAGGCGTGGCGGATGCCCTGGCCAACGCCAGTGTCACCAATCCGGCGCAGTCCATGGGTGTCAACCTGTCGATCAGCCTCGGCGGCAGCCAGAACAAGAGCAACCGCACCGAAGCCAGCGACACCGCGTCCGGCAGCCGCATCGAGGGCAAGAACGTCAGCCTGCTCGCGATCGGCGGCGGCAAGGACAGCAACATCCTGGTGCAAGGCAGCAACATCGTCGCGCGCGACACGGCGACGCTCGCTGCGGAAAACCGCATCGATGTTCTCGCGGCCCAGAACACCAGCGAGCGGCATGGCACCAACAAGGGCAGCGGCGGCAGCGTGGGTGTGAGCTTCGGCACCAGCGGCCTGCTGTTCAACGTCGGCGCGAACGCCAGCCGGGGCAAATCGGACGGCACCGATTCGACCTACACCAACAGCCGCGTGAGCGCCGGCAACAAGGTGAACCTCGCGAGCGGCGGCGACATGACCATCAAGGGCGGCGTGATCGAAGCCGACCGTGTGGCCGCCAAGGTGGGCGGCGACCTGAAGATCGAGAGCCTGCAAGACACCGGCACCTCGGCCAGCACGCAGCAGAGCCTGGGCGGTTCCTTGAGCGTCGGGGTGGGCGTGTGGAGCGCAGGCGTGAGCGCAAGCAGCGCCAAGGCCGGCGGCAACTTCGCGAGCGCGAAAAAGCAATCGGGCATCAAGGCGGGCGACGGCGGCTTCGACGTCGACGTGAAGGGCCGCACCGACCTCAAGGGCGCGGTGATCGAGAGCACGCAGGCGGCGGTGGACAACGCGAGAAACACGTTCAAGTCCGCCAGCCTCACCACCAGCGACATCCAGAACTTCGACAGCTACAAGGCCAGCGGTGCGAGCCTGGGCCTGAGCGTTTCAGGACAGCAGCCCAAGGGCGAAGACAAGAAACCCATACCGGGCTCGGACTTCAAGGCGGGCTCAGGCGGCAGTGCGGGCGTGGGCAGCGCGTCGGGCTCGCAATCGAGCGTGACCAAGGCCGGCATCAGCGGCATTGCGGGTGACCAGAGCGTGCGCACTGGCGTGGACAGCACGAATGCGCTGACGAAGAAATGGGATACCGACAAGCTGGTCGCCGATGTGCAGGCGCAAGTGCAGATCACGCAGGCTGCAATGCCGAAGGCCGCCAAAGCTGTCGGAGAGTACGCCGAACGTCAGACCCGGAAATACGAGCAGGCGCAACTCCAGGCGTCGGTGGCGCAGCAGGTATTGAACGATCCGGGCGCAAGTGACGAGCAAAGGGCGCAGGCGACTGCGGCTTTGGCGAACGCCGGCAGCACCCTCGCGGCGGAGCGGCAGAACTACGAAAACTGGAAGGAAGGCGGTGCTTCACGCGTGTGGGCGCATGCCTTGGTCGGCGGGCTTGCGGGCAACCTGCAAGGCGCTGCAGGCGCGGCGCTGGCGTCGGCTGCGGCACCGGTCATCGATGAGCTGACGCGCGACCTGCCCAGCGGCGTCAAAGAGGCCGTGGGCGCTGGTTTGGCGGTCGGGTTAGGGGCAACGGCCGGTGGTGCGGCCGGTGCGACGACTGCATTCAATGCCGACGTCAACAACCGCCAGTCCAACGCAGCACAGCGAGATGCGCTCGCCCGCTTGCAGAAAAACAAGGGCGAGGCCGATCAGAAAAAGCTGGCCGATGCGATGTGCGCGCTTCTGAAGTGCGCAGCCGGCGCGGACCCAAACAGCGCCGGCTACGCTGCAAAGGTCTCTTCGCAGAACAGAGGGACTGACTACAAGGATGAGCAACAGTTGCTGCTCAAGACCGGGGTGTTCTCGGAGTACGGATGGTCCGATGGCGCCATTGACATCGCGAGCACGCTTTTGCACAACGCCAAGGACGGCATGCAAGGAGCGGCCAGTGGTGCTGGCTATCTTGGGAATGCTGTAGCCAACGACTTCAAATCGGCAATAGCAGCGGCAAACCCGCCGGATATTCCGCCTGACATTGATTCGGGCGGCAAACCGCCTGCTGCTGGTGGCGGTGCGGTCTTGGTGGGGATGGCGCCTACGGTCTGGTGTGCGGTCCCGCCGACTTGCGTGCCGGGCTTTGCGCCGGTTGCAGCTGGGGGGAGGCTTGGGTATGCGCCTGGAAACGCGACTTTGTCATCCTCGAATGAAGACAGTGGCTCGCTTCCTAGCAATGCTCTTACGTCTAATCAAAGTGGCGGCGCCTCGGCGAACCTACTTGGAAAGGAGCGGGAGCTTAAAGTCGCTGCAATTTCAGGAGGAAAGTTGTCAAACGAAAAAATAACGACCGGACGAGGCCATACGGATGTCGACGTTATTGGACCAAACGGAGAACTGATTGGAGTGGGTGGGCCTGCAAAGTCAAATAAGTTATCAAATCTTGGGTCAGAAGTCGCAAAGCTAAAGGAAGAGGCTGCTAAGCGGGGTGTTATAGTCCAATATTACATTGCCGATTCGACGCCTCGCTCCGTTTATGACTTTTTGTCAAAAAGACTGGGCGTGGAGAACGTTTTTATCTTTAAGGAGTGACTATGACCATAGGTACGCTTCGGGTTATTTTGCCTCAGCCTTTTGACAATCTATTGGATGATATTCGGGGCATTTCGTCTCTGCTTGACTTAAATCCTATTAATCCCTCTTTCGGAAAAATTCTCGCATGGTCTGATGAGGGTGACGAGATCGAATTGGAAGGTTGGTCTAGGGATGAGTTGATTGGAAAGAAAATCCAACTGATGAGTTTTTGGAATTCAGATGGATCTGATTTGATGGTGTCATGGCAATTGATGGATAATCAGTGGAGTTTGGGATTTTCAGAGGCTAGAGGTGAATATTTAATGTTGGAAAAAGTATTTGGATATTTTGCGCGCAAAATGTCAATGCATCCGTTTAGAAATTCAAATGATTTGCCGGTTATCGTCTTTGGCTTCGAGTAAGCTTTCGAATCGTTTTGAGGGTGGCCTTTTATGATTGCAGGATTGCTTACGAGAACGAATATCCTGACTGCCCGCATTCGACCGTGTAGAGTCGTATCTGAACAAGAAATTTTGGGCGCCCTGAGCTTCAGCGAGCATTGAATACTTCATATAAATGCGATTTCTTGGCAGGTTGACGTCAAGATTTGCGCGCTAATTCGCCCTCAGCAAAAAGCTAGCGCGAAGGTGTTGTTTCCCATGCTATTTCAGTGTCTGCCGACGGCCACTGCACCCTTGGCAACACCACTCACCCCAACCTCAACACCGCCTCAGCCACAGCCCCAATCCCCTGATCCGACAGATCGACCGCACCCACGCTCCGGCGCCGCCCCCATGCCCGAAAGTGCAGCTCCTGCGACTTCTCATAGTGCGGGTCATAGTGCAGCGCCATCAGCTCCGCAAACAGATGCGGCAGATCGCCTTCATGCGCCCAATGCTGCCAGCGCGCCACTGTCTCCTTGCCCTGCAGTTCCTTCAGCGCTCCCAGCTTGTCGGCCAGTGCGTCGCGGTCGTCGCCCAGGTAGGCGTAGTCGCGCAGCAGATACGCCAGCCGCGCTTCCGGCGTAGCGCACACCTCGATGCACGGCGCCGCGCGCATCCGGGCCACCAGCGACAAAGGCAGCGACAGCCGTCCGATGCGGATGCTCTCTCCCTCGACATACAGCGGGCGCGACAGATCGACGGTTTCCAGTACCGCTGCGATCAGCGTCTCGAAGTGCTTCTGCGAAGGCTGCGGCACGCCCGGCAGCGAACCGAGCAGCGAGCCCTTGTGGCTGGCGAAATCTTCCAGATCGAGCACTTGTGCGCCGCGCGCGGCAAGCGCATGCAGCACGCGCGTCTTCGCACTGCCGGTGGCGCCGCAGATCACGCGCAGGTCGAGTTTCGGGGTCAGTGCGTCGATCTGCGAAATGACGTGCCGGCGAAAGCTCTTGTAGCCGCCCGCGAGTTGCTGCGCGTCCCAGCCGACCAGGCGCAGCCACGTCACCATGGAGCCGCTGCGCATGCCGCCGCGCCAGCAGTACACCAGCGGCTTCCAGTTCTCGGGCCGGTCGGCCAGGGTTTCGCGCAGGTGCCGCGCGATGTTGGCGGCGACCATCGCACCGCCGATGCGCCGCGCCTCGAAGGCGCCGGTCTGCACGTAGACGGTGCCGACGATGCGGCGCTCCTCGTCGTCCAGCACCGGGCAGTTGATGGCACCGGGAATGTGGTCGAGCGCGAACTCGGCCGGTGAGCGGGCGTCGATCAGCGTGTCGAAGGCGTGGCGGTCGCCGACGCGCACGGGCTGGCGATGACTCATGGCGGGAACCTCATGCCCCGATTGTCAGGCGTATGCAGGTCCGAGGCCACGGCGCAAGCGAGCGCTCGCAAAATCGACAAAGGTCACCAGCACGAACATCGCGATGAGCACGGTCATTGCCTGCTGCTGCTGGAAGATCGACAGGTGGAAGTACAGCAACTGCCCCAGCCCGCCCCCGCCCACGAAGCCCAGCACGGCGGCCATGCGGATGTTCATTTCCCAGCGGTAGAGCGCGTAGGCCACCCACTGCGGCAGCACGATGGGCAGGCTGGCGTAGCTGAAGGCGGTGACCGCGTTGGCACCCGAGAGCGCCAGCGCATGTTCCGGCTCGCGCGGCGCGTTTTCCAGCGCCTCGGCGAAGAGCCGGCCCAGCACGCCCGTGGTGTGCAGGGCCAGCGCCAGCGCCCCCGCGAAGGGGCCGATGCCTGCGGCCAGCACCATCAGCGCGGCCCATACCAGCTCTGGCACGCTGCGCAGGAAGTTCAGCACGAAGCGCGAGCCGTGGCGCAAGGCGCCGCCTGCGCGGCCCGAAGCCGGCAACGCCAGCACCGCGCCGGCAACGGCCGCCAGCACCGTGCCGAGCGCCGACACCGCCAGCGTCTGCAGCGCGCCATGGCCGACCTTCGAGAGAAAGTCGGGCGACAGGTCGGGCGGGAAGAACTCGGCGATGAACTTGCCCATGAGCCTGAGCGACTCGGAGGAGCCCAGCGCGCGGTAGTCGATGCCCAGGTAGGCAAAGCTCGCCACCACCGCCGCGCCGATCAGCAGCGAGGCGATGCGGCAGCGCCAGCAGGGCGGCGGGCGCGGAGGCAACAGCGGGCGGTTCGCCGTCATGCCAGCAGCCTTCGCAGCGCATTGCTGAGCAGGTCGGCCAGCAGCACCAGCGCCAGGAACACCAGCAGGATGCTGCTGGCCTCGCCGCCGTTGAGCATCTTCATCGACTGGTCCATCAGCTGCCCCAGCCCGCCCGCGCCGACGAACCCCATCACCACCGACGCGCGCACCGCGCATTCCCAGCGGTACACGGTGTAGGAGGCCAGCTCCTGCGCGGTGTTCGGCAGCAGGCCGTAGCAGAGCGCCGCGAGCCGGCCGCTGCCGCTTTCGAGCAGGGCGCGCGCCGGACGCGTGTCGGTCGATTCGAGGATCTCGGCGTAGACCTTGCCCAGCATCCCGCCGTAGGTGATGGCCAGCGCCAGCACGCCCGCGGCGGGGCCGAGCCCGAAAACGCGCACGAACAGCAGCGCCCAGACGATCTCCGGAATGGCGCGCAGCACCATCAGCAGCCAGCGCGCGGCCTGCCGCACGATGCCGGCCCGCACGCGCCCCGGGCCCGGGCCGATGCGCGAGACGGAGAGGGCGCGTGTGGTCACGAAGCCCAGCGGCGCGCCGATCAGCAATGCCAGCGCGGTGCCGGCCGTTGCCATGGCCAGCGTCTCGAGCGTGGCCTTGAAGAGCAGCGCGAGAAAGGCCGGCGAACCGTCGGGCGGGAAGAAGCCCGCCAGGAAGCCGCCGATGACCGCGAGATTGCCGCCGGTGAACAGCGCCCACGGATTGAATTCGGACAGCGCCAGCATCGGCCATGCGATGACGAGCACGGCGACACCGCCGGCCAGCCGCCGCATGGCTTGCGGGTCGCGTCGGACGGCGGCGGCGGATGCAGCGGCGTTCAAGGGCAGTCCGGACGAGTGAACGCAGCTTCGGCTGCGACCGGCTGAGCCGACTTCTGTACCGCCACGCCGCCTTCGCTCGCATAGAGCGCGTCGAGCATCGCGGCCGTCACCTGCGCCGCGGGCAGGTCGAACATCACCAGCCCGTTGCGCATGCCGACGATGCGCGGAAACCAGCGCAGCGCCAGGTCCACCGCATGCAGCGACGCCAGCAGCGTGGCCCCCGTCGATTCGCTCTGCGCGACGAGCTGGCCGATGGCGGCGTCGGCCAGCGTGGGGTCGAGCGCGGATACAGGCTCGTCGGCCAGCAGCAGGGCCGGGCGCTGGTACAGCACGCGCGCAATGCCCACGCGCTGCAACTGGCCACCCGAGAGGCGGTCGCAGCGCTCGAACAGGCGGTCTTCCAGCGACAGGCGCGACAGCACTTCATGTGCGCCGGCAATGTCCGACGGATGGAAGAGCGAGCCCAGCGCGCGCAGCGTCGACCACTCGCCGAGCCGGCCCGCGAGCACGGCTGTGACCACGCGCAGGCGCGGCGCGATGGGCGGCGCCTGGTGCACCGTGCCGATGCGGGCGCGCAGCTTCTTCAGCGCCGCGGCCGGCAATTGCCACGCCTTCGCGCCGAGGGTCTCGACCACGCCTTCCGTAGGCCGCAGCGCCGCGCCGAGCACACGCAGCAGCGTGGTCTTGCCGGCGCCCGAGGGCCCGATGACGGCGATGCGCTCGCCGTCGCGCGCGGCCAGCGTCACCCCGGCCAGCGCTCGCTGGCCGTTGGGGTGCACGACACCCACGCCTTCCAGCGAAAAACTCATTCGCGCAGGCTCACTTGATCAGGCCCGCCGACTTGCCCGCCGTCTCGATGCCGTCGTAGTTCGACGACTTGGTCGGAATGAACTTGCTCGCACGCTGCAGCGCCATGATTTCCTTCTGCGCCGGGTTGGCCGGGTCGAGCTTCAGGAAAGCGTCTGTCAGCTTTTTGGTGATGGCCGGATCGAGGCCGGGGCGCACCGTCCAGTTGTAGTCGTAGTAGGTCGGCGTGGTCGCCAGCACGCGCACCTTGGCGGCGTTGGGGTTCTTGGCCTCTACCAGCTTGTCCCACACCGACGCGTTGAGCACGCCGGCTTCGGCGCGCGACGCGGCCACGAAGGCCACCGTGGCGTCGTGCGCGCCCGAGAACGCGACCGTCTTGAAGTCTTTCTCGGGGTTGATGCCGGCCTGCAGCAGGAAGTAGCGCGGCATCAGGCTGCCCGAGGTGGACGAGGGCGCGCCGAACGCGAAGGTCTTGCCCTTCAGGTCGGCCAGCGTCTTGGCGGTGCTGTCCACCGGCACGATGAACTTGCTGGTGAACACCTCGTCTTCCGCGCGCTGCACGATGGGCACCGCGCCGCCGTTGGTGCGGATGCGTGCCTGCACGTAGGTGAAGCCGCCCAGCCATGCCAGGTCGATCTTGTTGGTGGCCAGGCCTTCGACCACCGCGGCGTAGTCGGTCACGGGCGTGAACTGCACGTCCATGCCGGTTTCCTTCTTGAGGTAGTCGCCCAGCGGCGTGAACTTGCGCTGCAGCTCGGTGGGCGCCTCGTCGGGAATGGCCGACACGCGCAGCACGCCCTGGGCGAAGGCGCCGAGGCTTGCGACGGAGAAGGCCAGGGCCAGGGTCAGTCGGGTGAGATTCTTTTTCATGGTTGCGCCTCGGTGAAGTGCGGGTTTGGAAGGGACGGGATTGTAGAAAGCCGGGGCGATTCGATAATCGCCGCATGAACCCAACGCTCATGAACCCGCTCGCGCCTTTGCGCCTCACGAGTTTTTCGCATGGCGGCGGCTGCGGCTGCAAGATCGCGCCCGGCGTGCTGTCGCAGATTCTCAAGAACCACGCGGGCGGCATGATCCCGCCCGAGCTCATGGTGGGCATCGAGACCGCCGACGACGCGGCCGTCTACCGGTTCAACGACCAGCAGGCGCTGATCGCGACCACCGACTTCTTCATGCCCATCGTGGACGACCCCTACGAGTTCGGCCGCATCGCCGCCACCAACGCCATCAGCGACGTGTACGCGATGGGCGGCCGGCCGATCATGGCGCTGGCGCTCGTCGCCATGCCGATCAACCAGCTGCCGGTGGAAGTGATCGCCGAGATCGTGCGCGGCGGGCAGGACGTGTGCCGCGCCGCCGGCATCCCGATTGCCGGCGGCCACACCATCGATTCGGTCGAGCCGATCTACGGCCTCGTCGCCATGGGCCTCGTGCACCCCGACCGCGTGCGCCGCAACGCCGATGCGAAGGCGGGCGACGTGCTGGTGCTGGGCAAGCCGCTGGGCGTGGGCGTGCTGTCGGCGGCGCTCAAGAAGGAGCAGCTGTCGGGCATCGGCTACCGCCAGCTGATCGAGAACACGACCAAGCTCAACACCCCCGGCATCGCCCTGGCGGCGCTCGACGGCGTGCATGCGCTGACCGACGTGACCGGCTTCGGCCTGGCCGGCCACACGCTCGAACTGGCGCGCGGCGCGAAGCTCAAGGCGGTGATCGAGTGGTCGAAGGTGCCGCTGCTCGACAACGTGGTGGTGATGGCCGCCGAAGGCATGGTCACGGGTGCCTCGGGGCGCAACTGGGCCGGCTACGGCGCCGACGTTGAGCTGGCCGCCGGCCTGCATCCCACCGCGCAGAACCTGCTGAGCGACCCGCAGACCTCGGGCGGCCTGCTCGTGAGCTGCGCGCCGGAATCGGTCGATGCGGTGCTGAAGATTTTCCGCGACGAAGGCTTCGGGCAGGCGGCGGTCATCGGCCGTGTCGAGGCGGGAGAGCCTTCGCTGCGCGTGGTCCCTTGAGATCCGGTATTCCTCCCTCCCCTTCCGGGGGAGGGCAGGGGTGGGGGCAAGCG